>JANMHY010000801.1:0-5081 GCA_031375525.1 Burkholderiales bacterium | reverse complement strand
CGCTGGCAACGGCGACCCGGAAATGATCGCCGCACGGCGCCAGCAAGTGCTGCGCCAGTACGAACTCGCGCCCGAGAACATCGAGCGCGACAAGATCAAGGAGCGGCTGGCCAAGCTCTCCGGAGGCACGGCGATTCTGCTTGCCGGCGGGGCCACGCCCGTGGAGCAAAAGCGCAGGTATCACCTGATCGAGGATGCGATCAACGCGGCGCGCGCGGCCATCGCAGAAGGCGTGGTGCCGGGCGGCGGGCTGTCCCTGTTGCGCGTTGCGGGCGAGCTCGACAACCTGGTCTCGCGCACCGAAGGCCATGTGCAGCAGGGCGTCAAACTGCTGCAGCGGGCGTTGCATCAGCCATCGCATCACATCGCCGCCAACTGCGGGCTCGACCCCAAGGTGGTGATGCGCAAGGCGCTCGACGCCCAGCCCGGTGTCGGCCTGGATGCGCGCAGCGGCCACTTCGTCGACCTCGTCGCCGCCGGCATCATCGACCCGGTCAAGGTGAGCTACAGCGCAGTGCGCAATGCCGCTTCGGTGGCCGGGCTGATTCTGACGACGCAGACCTTGATCGCGAAGAAGCCCGACTACATCGATCCTACCGCCGGCCCGGCGCTCGGCGGCGGGGCGGAACTGTTGGGGCGCAAGTGAAGCTGCGCAGCTGGCGCTTCAGGCATCTGGTGGGGCTGCTCGTCAACGGCAGCGGGCTGGCCATCCTGATCGAGCAGGCCCTCTCGCAGGTGCTGCGTTGAAGCGCGCCATGGTGAACTCGCGATGACGAACCTCGAGCAAACCGTCGACATGCGTCTGCTCGTGCCGGGGCGCTGGCGCGGGTTCGGCTTTATCGGGCCGGCGGCGATGGTCAGCGTTGGCTACATGGACCCGGGCAACTGGGCCACCGATCTCGAAGGCGGTGCGCGCTTCGGCTACCAGTTGCTGTGGGTGCTGGTCGCCTCCAACCTGATCGCGATGGTGCTGCAGAGCCTGGCGGCGCGGCTCGGCATCATCGGCCGCATCGACCTGGCGCAGGCCTGCCGCGCCCACTATGCGCGGCCGGTGGCGCTCGCGCTGTGGCTGCTGTGCGAGGTCGCGATCATCGCCTGCGACCTGGCCGAACTGCTCGGCAGTGCGATTGCGCTGAACCTGCTGTTCGGCATCCCGCTGGCCTGGGGCGCGCTGATCACGGGCTTCGACGTGATGCTGATCCTGGTGTTGCAGAACTACGGTATTCGCAAACTGGAGGCGCTGGTCGCCGCGCTGGTATTGACCATCGGCACCTGCATGGCGCTGGAGATGCTGCTGGCCCGGCCGGTATGGGGTGAGGTGGCCGCTGGCCTGGTGCCGCAGCTGGATGCGACCAGCCTGTTCGTTGCCATCGGCATCCTCGGTGCGACCGTGATGCCGCACAACCTGTACCTCCATTCCTCGCTGGTGCAGACCCGCCGCATCGGCAGCAGCGAGCGGGCCAAGCGCGAAGCCATCCGCTACAACTTTCTCGACACCGCGCTGGCGCTGAACATTGCACTGTGCATAAACGCCGCCATCCTGATTCTGTCGGCCTCGACCTTCTTCGGGCGCGGTATCGAGGTGACCGAGCTGCGCCAGGCGCACGAACTGCTGACCCCGCTGCTGGGCACGACGCTGGCCTCGACCGCGTTCGCGATCGCGTTGCTCGCTGCCGGGCAGAGCTCGACCATCACCGGCACCCTGGCTGGGCAGGTGGTGATGGAAGGTTTCGTGCGGCTGCGCATCAGCCCGCTGAAGCGCCGTTTGCTGACCCGCGCGCTGGCCATCGTGCCGGCGGTGGCGGTGCTGTTTTATGCCGGCGAAGGCGGTGTGCTGCAGTTGCTGGTGCTCAGCCAGGTGGTGCTGAGCCTGCAGCTGCCGTTTGCGATCGTGCCGCTGATCCGCTTCACCAGCGCGCCGCGGATCATGGGTGCGCTGGTCAGTCCGCGTTGGCTGCGCGGCCTGGCTGGCGCCGCCGCGCTGTTGATCATTGCACTGAACGCCTGGCTCGTGGCGAGGGCGCTGACCCCGGCAGGCGGCGGTGGCGGCGGCGCAGCCTGGGTCGCCCTTGGCTTGGCCGCCTTGCTGTGCAGCGGCTTGCTGGCCTGGATTGCATGGACTCCATTGAGATTCATACCGTCGGCTGCGCCGGCGGACGAAACAGGCAGATAATCAATTCGCAGTAAAGACAAGACGAGAACGTAGTGTGTCCTGGCTGCGCTGAGCGGCTAGCTGATCTGACGATGGCAATGCCCCTCGCGTGCCCCGGTGCATGAGGTTCGGTGTTGAAGGAGACATCCATCCATCCGAACCCCACTCAGGGCGTGCGAATGTCCGCTCAGGGCCCCGGTGTCCTGCCCGGCTTGGCGTTGGAGCCGATCGCGGAGCACCTGGTCATGACGGCCTGGGAAAACTTTGTCACCGGCGTACCGGTAGCCGCCGCTGCCGTGTCCAAGATCGTGCTGGCATCATGGCAGCGCAGCCGGCGTGCCGGGGTCGAGCCCACCACACGCCAAGCACCGCTCGTCACCAGCGGCGATGCCCTCGAACAGCTGCGACGCAGCAACCGCGATTTGCTGTGGGCGGCGCAAGGCTTGTTCCTGACCTCGGCGCATTTGCTGGCGCGCTCGGGCTCGATCATGCTGCTGACCGACCCGAACGGCGTCGTGCTCGAAGTCGCCGGCGACATGCGCACACTCGAGTCGGCGCAGGACGTTCATCTCGTCGAGGGCGGCCACTGGCACGAGAGCGTGGTCGGCACCAACGGCATCGGCACCGCGCTGGCGATGCGCCAGCCGGTGCAGGTGCATGCCGCCGAGCACTTCGGCGAGGGCATCAAGAGCTGGACCTGTGCTGCCGCGCCGGTGTTCCTGCCGGGGACGGAGCAGGTGCTCGGAGTGATCGACATCTCCGGCCCGCCCTCGACCTACCAGC
The DNA here is from genome assembly GCA_031375525.1 of Burkholderiales bacterium. Taxonomy (GTDB): domain Bacteria; phylum Pseudomonadota; class Gammaproteobacteria; order Burkholderiales; family Burkholderiaceae_C; genus CADEEN01. The sequence continues at coordinate 2,146 of JANMHY010000801.1, read as the reverse complement.
GCGGCAATCTCGTGCTGGCGCTGGCTGCCGCGCGGCAGATGGAGGCGGTGTTGGTCGACCGCGCCAACCGCGAGCATGTGCAACTGCTCGAGGCCAGCATGAAGTTCGGCGCCTTGAACACGGCCGAAGCCATGCTGGTGCTCGACCGCAACGGCAAGCTGATCTACGCGAGCGGCAGCCTGTCGGGCTTCGAGTGCCGTTTGGGCTGCTGCCTGCCCGGCCTGGAGGCCGGACGCAGCGCGCAGGAGTGGGCGCGTCATCTGCCGCCGGCCCTGCGCGGCGAATGGCTGCATCCGGTGTGGGTCGATGGCGCGACGATCGGCGCAGTGCTGTGGGTGCCCAAGTTTGCGAGGAGCGTGACCGTGGCGCCGGCCAGCGCGGCGGCGTCCAACCGCCAGCCCAGCGGATCCGAGAACGATCCAGCGCGCGACGACTTCGGCAAACTTCGCGGCCACAGTCCCGCGTTGAGAACGGCCATCGACCGCGCGCGCCTGCTCAGCAGCCGGCGCGTTACCGTGCTGATCCAAGGCGAAACCGGCGTCGGCAAGGAACTCTTCGCGCGGGCCATCCACGGCGACGACAGCCGCAGCGGCCCTTATGTGATGTTCAACTGCAGCGCGACGTCGAAGGAGTTGATCGGCAGCGAGCTGTTCGGCCATGTCCGTGGCGCCTACACAGGCGCCACCAACGAAGGCCGTGCCGGCCGCTTCGAGCTGGCGCACGGCGGTACGCTGTGCCTGGACGAAATCGGCGAGCTGCCGCTGGACTTGCAGCCGGTGCTGTTGCGCTGCCTCGAGGAGGGCGTGGTCTCCCGCCTCGGCGAATCGAAACTGCGCCGGGTCGACGTGCGCTTGCTGGCGATGACCAATCGCGACCTGCTGAAGGAAGTCGAGGCCGGCCGCTTCCGGCGCGATCTGTACCACCGCATCAGCGTCACCTGTGTGCGCGTGCCGCCGCTGCGCGAGCGCGCGGGCGACATCGAGCTGCTGGTCGAACATTTCAACCGCAGCCTGGCGGAGCGGCATGGCATCGCCTGCCGCAGTTTCGGTGCCGATGTCATGGCGGCGCTGCGCGCCTACGACTGGCCCGGCAACGTGCGCGAGCTGCGCAATGTCGTCGAGAGCCTGCTGCTGACTTCCAACGACACCGAGGTGCTGTGCGCCGAGCTGCCCGACGAGTTGCGGCCCGACGCGAACCGCGGCGGTGACATGACGTCGGCGGCCAGCGCCGCGAGCCTCGAGGAAACCGAGCGCCTGGCCATCGTGCGAGCGGTCAACGATACGCACGGCAATCTGGCGCAGGCCGCGCGCGCGCTCGGCGTCTCGCGCAGCACCCTATATCGCAAGGTCGAGCGCTACCATCTTGAGAGCATCGCGAGGCACGATAACGGCGCGGACCCGCTCGAGCGGCGCAGCGTGCAGAGGTAGCCACGCGCTTGCGTCTGGCGCGCACGGACCCGGGGTTGGCATTCCCGCCGACATGTCAGTGGGTGCCGGTGCTGCCGGCTCATGGTGTGATGCAGTCGGTGTGCGACTCAGCGGATGACATCGTTCACGCGTCGCCAACCAGATTTGCGACGAACGAACATGCCCAGTATTCACCACGGGGGATTCGTCGTCGGCTTGGGGTCGTGTGCCGCCGACTGTGATTCAACGCTGAACGGCCGGTCGATGGCGGGTTGCTGACGTTCACTCGGCCCCGTCCGACTGCACCTATTTCATGTCCGGCTCCGGCTATCCGCGAGCGTCGCCTTGCAGCATCGGCGAAGCCGCCCTCGCGCGCATGCGCAGCATCAAGAAAAAGACGATGCTCAGGTTGAGCAGGTTCCAGCCGATGCCGTTGACGAACGCGGCGTGGTACGAGCCGGTGAGGTCGAAGACCTTGCCCGACATCCAGCCGCCCAGCGCCATGCCGAACAGCGTGGCCATGAGCACGGTACCGACGCGCGCCCCGGCCTCGGCGGCGGGGAAATGCTCACGCACGATGATGGCGTAGCTGGGCACGATGCCGCCCTGGAACAGGCCGAACAGGGCCGAGATCACGTACAGCGAGACGAGGCCGTCGAAGGGCAGGAACAGCAGCAGCGCCAGGCCTTGCAGCACCGAGCCGAGCAGCAGCGTGCGCAGGCCGCCGATGCGGTCGCAGA
>JANMHY010000770.1:0-1500 GCA_031375525.1 Burkholderiales bacterium | reverse complement strand
GCGCGCGCTGGATCACGCCGCGCTCGATCTGCGCCCAGTCGGCCGCCTCGACGATCAGCGGCAGCGCTTCGAGCGACCAGGCACGCGCCGACACGCCCGGCGCCGCCTGCTCGTGCAGGTTGTGGGTGACGCCATCGGCGCGGGGCCTGTCGGCGCGTGCCTGGTCGCTCGAAGCGCTGCCGCTGATCGTCGAAGCGGCCGACTGGGCGCAGATCGAGCGCGGCGTGATCCAGCGCGCGCAACTGCTGTCGCGCATGCTCGCCGACCTGTATGGCCCGCAGCGGCTGTTGCATGACGCGCTGCTGCCGCCCGCGCTCGTGTTCCGTCACAGCGGCTACCTGCGGCCGGTGCACGGCATCACGCCGGCCGGCGGCATGCACCTGCACATAGCGGCCTTCGATGTCGCGCGCGGCGTCGATGGCCGCTGGTGGGTGGTCTCGCAGCGCACGCAGTCTCCTTCCGGTCTGGGTTATGTGCTGCACAACCGGCTGATCGTTTCGCGCCTGTACCCCGAGGCCTTCCGCGAGCTGCGCGTGCAGCACATCGCCAGCAGCTACCGCCGCCTGCTCGACACGGTGCAGCAACAGGCTGCCGACGTGGCCGCGCGCCTGGGCGACGGCCACCTGCCGCGCATCGTCTTGCTGACCCCCGGCCCGTACAGCGAAACCTATTTCGAGCATGCGTACCTGGCGCGCTACCTCGGCTTGTCGCTGGTCGAAGGCGCCGACCTCAGCGCCCGCGGCGATCGGCTGTTCCTGCGCACGGTCGAGGGCCTGGAGCCGGTGCACGGCGTCATCCGTCGCCTCGACGACGATTACTGCGATCCGCTCGAACTGCGTCCCGACTCGGCGCTCGGCGTCGCCGGGCTGGTGCAGGTCGCGCGCGCCGGCAACGTGGTCATGGCCAATGCGCTGGGCAGCGGCTTTCTCGAGTCGAGCGCGGTGCAGGGCTTTTTGCCCGCCATCAGCCGCGCGCTGCTCGGCGAGGAGCTGGCGCTGCCGTCGCTGCCCACGTGGTGGTGCGGCGAAGCAGCGGCGTGGCAGGCGGTGCGCGGCGAGCTGCCGGGACGCGTGCTGCGCGCGGCGTTCCCCGGCCACCGCGACGGCGCGCTGCGCATGTCAGCGCCCGACGTGACGGCGATGCAGGCGCGCATCGAAGACGACCCCGATGCCTTCACCGTGCAAGGCCACATCGCACCATCGCGCGCCGCGCTGCCGCTGGCCGACGGCACGCTGGCCGCGCGGCCGGCGATGCTGCGCGTCTATGCGATTGCCGACACGGCAGAGCGCTGGTACGTGCTGCCCGGCGCGCTGACGCGCGTGGCCACGCGCGCGCCGCTGTCGGTGTCGATGCAGCAGGGCGGCACGAGTCTGGACACGTGGGTCGTCGCTGCCGGCACCGTCGATGGTTTTTCGATGTTGCCGCAGCGCTTGTCGGTGGACGATCTGGCCGAGCGCCGCGCGGCGGTGGCCAGCCGCACCGGCGAAAACCTGTTCTGGC
>JANMHY010000670.1:0-1658 GCA_031375525.1 Burkholderiales bacterium | reverse complement strand
CGCCGTGCCGCTCTTGCCGCCCACCGAGTAGCCCATCGTCTGCGCCAGCGGCGCGGTGCCCTCGGGGCCGGCCGCGAGTTGCAGCATGCCGCGCAGCGTGCGCGCGGTCTCGGCTTTGAAAACACGCTCGCCTTTCGGTGGCTGCGTTTGCTTGATCATCGTCACCGGAATCACCTCGCCGTCGTGCGAGAACACGGTGTACGAGCGCGCCATCTGCAGCAGCGACGCCGACAGGCCGTAGCCGTACGCCAATCGAGACTGATCGACCGGCTTCCACGCCTTGGCCGGCCGCAGCTTGCCGCTGGCCACGCCGGGAAACGGCAGCGACGGCTTGATGCCGAAGCCGAGCGCGTCGTACAGCGTCCACATCTCCTGCGCCGGCAACTGCATCGCCATCTTGGCCGCGCCGACGTTGCTCGACTTCTGCACGATCTGCGTCACCGACAACTGCGCGTGCGGATGAATGTCGGTCACCGGGTAGCCGCTGACGGAGAACGACGCCGTGTCGAGCACGGTGTCGGGCGTGACGCGGCCGCTGTCGAGCGAGATCGCGGCGATGAAGGGCTTCATCGTCGAGCCGGGCTCGAAAATGTCGATCGCGGCGCGGTTGCGCAGCTGCTCGACGTTGATGTTGCGCCGCTCGGCGGGGTCGTAGCTCGGGTAGTTGGCCAGCGCCAGCACCTCGCCGGTCTGCGCATCGAGCACGACGACGCTGCCGCCCTTGGCCTTGTTGTCGAGCACCGCCTGCTTGATGTGCTGGTAGGCGAAATACTGCACCTTGGCGTCGATCGTCAATTGCAGGTCGCGGCCGTCCGTCGCGGCCACCTTGTCGCCGATGTCTTCGACGACGCGGCCCAGCCGGTCCTTGACCACCATGCGCGAGCCGTCCTTGCCCTGCAGATGGTCCTGAAACGACAGCTCGACGCCCTCTTGCCCATGGTCATCGACGTCGGTGAAGCCGATCACGTGCGCGGCGGCTTCCCCTTCCGGGTACTTGCGCCGGAATTCGCGCGACTCGTGGATGCCTTTGATGCCGAGCTTGCTGATCTGCTGCCAGGTCTTGTCATCGACCTGGCGCTTCAGCCACGCGAAGCGCAACTTGCTGTCGCCGAGTTTTTTCTCGATGTCGGCGATCGGCACACCGAGCAGGCGCGCCAGCTCTCGCTTCTGCTCGCGCGTGGCCTGCACGTCTTTAGGGATCGCCCACACCGAAGGCACCGGCACGGACGTGGCGAGCAACGCGCCGTGTCGGTCGGTGATGCGGCCGCGGCTGGCTTGCAGCTCCTGCTGGAACGCGTAGCGCTTTTCGCCCTGGTCGAGGTAGAACTTGTTGTCGATGATCTGGATCGAGACCGCGCGCGCGACGAGCACGCAAGAACCGAGGCCGACGAGGGCGACGACGAACTTGCTGCGCCATGGCGGCGTCTTGGAGGCCAGCAGCGGGCTCGTGGCGTAGGTGACGCTGCGGCTGACGGCGCCCGACTTGATCTTCGCTTTGACTGTTGATTTGAGCCACTTCATTGAGTGACTCCGGAAGCCGAGACATCCGGCACGTAGATCGTCACCGCGGGTGTTGCCGTGCGCATCGCCAGACGCTCGCGCGCCGTGCGCTCGACGCGCGCATTGGTCGCCGCAACCTGGCGTTCGGCTTCGAGGCG
>JANMHY010000663.1:0-2460 GCA_031375525.1 Burkholderiales bacterium | reverse complement strand
GCGGCTGCAACCGCCTTCGGCTGTCAGCGGGCTCGACAACGCTTTGCGGTAGTTCGCGCCGCGCTCACGCAAGAAGCTGTGCAGCGTGTCGTGCGCAGACGTCTCACCGGCGGGCGGCAACACGCGGTGCTGCGGCGCGATGCCGAGTTGCGGCAGCGTCGGCAGGTCGTGCGCATCGAGGCCCGGTGCTCCCGCAAAGCCTGTGGGTGTTGCAACGATCGGTGCGCTCATGCGCCGCTGCCAGCGCGCAGCCCAGCCGCTGCGGCTTTTCAAGCGGCGGGCGACGCCGCTCTGCGCGAACTCCTGCCACGGCACACCTTCATTGCCGCACCAGCGCGCGACGGCTTTGTCGCGCTCGTAGCTCCACAGCGGGCCGGTCTCTTCGTGACTGGCCAGGTGCGTGAAAGCAAACTCACGGCGCAGCGCGGTGAAAACATCGACTGCTGAGCCGACGCGCACCAAGAGCGGCAGGCCACGCGCGGCCAGTTCGGCGCGCAGTGGCTCGAGGCAGGCCAGCGCGAAATCGAGGTGCTGCGCATCGAACTCCGCACTCGCCAACCACTCGGGCTCGATCACGACCAGCGCCGCAGCCGCATCGAAGCCCGCGGCCATCGCCAGCGGCGCATGGTCGCCGCAGCGCAAGTCCTTCTTCAACCACACCAGACACGACGACATCGGCGCATTGTCAGGGCGCAGTGGCTGGCGTCGCCGGTGCGTGGCTATAGTCGTGCGCAAGAGCTGTTTTGTCATGGAGTTGTTCGATGCAGCGCAGACAAGCGTTGAGTCTTCTCGCGGCGAGTCCGGCCTTGGCGCAGGCGCAGAACGCAGCGAAGAAGCCACCCGCGCCGCCACCCCCGCCGATGAGCGCGGCCTCGGCGGCGGCCATCACCGAACTCGCGGGCGACGTCGATCTGATGGCTGAAGCGCTGGCCGCGCTGCATCCTGGCCTGCTGCGCTACAACGCACAAATCCAGATCGACACGACGATGACGTCGATCAAACGCAGCTTTGGCAGCGCGCCCGACTTGACGCAGCGCTTTCTCGTGCTGTCGCGCTTCCTGGCGATGTTGAAGTGCGGCCACTCGTATGCCAACTTCTTCAACCAGAAGCGCGAGGTGCAGCAGGCGCTGTTCGACAAGCGCTCGCGTCTGCCGTTGGCGATGCGCTGGATCGGCGAGGGCATGTTCGTCACCAGCGAGCAGGAAAGACTGCCACGCGGAACACAGATCGGCGCGATCAACGGCGTGCCGGTGCGCACGATGCTGCAAGCGCTGCTGCCCTACACGCGCGCCGACGGCAACAACGATGCCAAGCGGCGCAACCTGCTCAACCTGCGTGGCCTCTCCAAGTTCGAGTTCTTCGACGTCTTCCACGGCCTCGTTTATGGCGAGCCGCCGAGCGGTGTGTTCAGGCTCGACGTGAAGACGCCCGACGGCAAGATCTCGGTCGTCGAAGTACCGGCGCTCGCCACCGCCGAGCGCCACGCGCAGTTGCCTGCCGTGGCCGACGATGCGCCGCTGTGGGACTGGCGCATCGACCAAGCCAACGGCGTGGCGGTGCTCGCGATGCCGGGCTGGGCGCTCTACAACAGCAAGTGGGATTGGCAGGCCTGGCTCACCGAAAAGCTCGACACCTTTGCCGGCGATGACGCCGCCAAGGGACTCGTCGTCGATGTGCGCGGCAACGAGGGCGGGCTCGATTGCGGCAACCTGATCCTCGAACGCTTCCTGAAGGCCGACAGCGCTTTGACGCTGCGCCGCCTCGTGCGCTACCAGAAAACGCCGCCGCACCTGAACAAGGTGCTCGACACCTGGGACGAGTCGTTTCGCGATTGGGGCGACAAGGCCAAGCGCTTCGACGACCGCTTCTTCGCGCTGCCGGCGGGCGACACGACGGTGAAGCCCAAGGGTGTGCGCATCGACAAGCCGTTGGTGGTGCTCACCGATGCCGCCAACAGCTCGGCGACGTTTGCCTTTGCGCAGCGCGTGAAGGCCACGCGCGTCGGCAAGCTCGTCGGCGAGGCCACCGGCGGCAACCAGCGCGGCATCAACGGCGGCGCGTTCTTCTTCGTGCGCCTGCCGGCCAGCGGCATCGAGTTCGATCTGCCGCTCGTCGGCACCTTCCCGCTGCAACCGGCGCCCGATGGCGGCATCGAGCCTGATGTGAAGGTCGAAGTCAGCGCCGTCGATATCGCCACCGGGATCGACGCGCAGATGGAGCGCGCGCTGGCGCTGGCCAAAGGCGGTTGAGCGCTGCTGACATTGCGCTGTCAGCAGCAGCAGCGCACGATCCCTCCTCTGACTCGCCGCAGAAAGGCACCCGCATCATGAACACGCGCACGCCCGTCATCTCCATCCACGGCCTCGACATGGCGCAGCGCCCCGAGGCCTGGCAGCCCACCGGCGCCGCAGCCGAGAAGTTCCACGTCGAGCGCGCGCCGCTGACCGAGCGCCTGGGCCT
>JANMHY010000666.1:0-1571 GCA_031375525.1 Burkholderiales bacterium | reverse complement strand
CGCTCGGCGAGCGCCCGCGGCGCGCTCTTGCTCTGCTTGGCCAATGGCATCGCCGCCGTGATCGCCAGATCGCCATGCGCAGCCTGCTTCGGTGACTCGAACGCGGGCTTCAGCCCATGGCCCGGCGCCGTCTCGTCGAGCGCCTGGGCCAGGGCCGCGAGAAGGTCTTGCTGAGCCTGCAACATGGACTCGATTCTAGGAGCGCAAGCCGCGCGAGCCGATCCGTGCCGAAGGTCACGTCCACTTGTAAGCACAGGCATCGGCGTGCGCGTCGCAACACTATGCTCCGCGCTCATGTCCGCAGACCCCGCAACTCCCGGCCGATTGCCGCGCCAGATCGGCAAGTACAAAGTGCTCGGCCGTCTGGGCGAGGGCGCGACGAGCGAGGTCTTCCACGCCCGCGACGAGTTTCGCGGCCGCGACGTGGCCATCAAGTGCGTGCGCATCCCCGCGCGGGCGACGGACAGCGACGACGACGGCCACTACTTCGAGCGCTTCTTCGCCGCCGAGGCCGACCTCGTCGGCAAGCTCGAACACCCGAACGTCGTGCAGATCTTCGACGCCGTTGCCGACCCCGAGCTGCCTTATGTGGTCATGGAGTACGTGCCGGGCACGACGCTGAAAAAGTTCTGCCGACCCGATTCGCTGCTGTCCTTGGAGCAGGTCGTCGAGATCGGCTTCAAGTGCGCGATGGCGCTGGGTTATGTCTCGAGGCAGGGCCTGATCCACCGCGACGTCAAGCCGGCCAACGTGCTGGCGGTGATGGACCGCGACACCGTGGTCGATGTCAAGATCACCGACTTCGGCAGCGTGCTCCAGCTCAACGCCGAGCGCACCGCGGTGCACCGCGTCGGCTCGCTGGCCTACATCTCGCCCGAGCAGCTCGACGGCGCGGTGATCGATTCGCGCGCCGACATGTACTCGCTGGCCGCGGTGCTGTACCACCTGATCGCCGGCCGGCCGCCGTTCGAAGGGCCGACGCAGGCCGCGCTGATGCACCAGGTTTTCAACGAGCAGCCGCAGCCGCTGGCCAGCCTGCGCGACGGTGTGCCGGCGAGCCTGGAAGCCTTGCTGCAACGCGCGCTGGAGAAGAATCCCGCTGACCGGCCGAGCAACTGGGACGACTTTGCGCAGAGCCTGGCCGGCGTGATCGCGCGGCGCGAGGTGCCGCGCGGCAAGCTTCAAGGCGTGCTCGACTCGGAGCGCTTCAACCTGCTGCGCGGGCTCGATTTTTTCGCTGGCTTCGGCGACGTCGAGCTGTGGGAGGTGGTGCACCGCGCCAAATGGCAGCGCTTCAACTTCGGCCACGCGCTCTACAAGAAGGGCCAGGAGGGCCGCAACTTCCACCTCATCGCGCAAGGCGGCGTCGAAGTGTTTCGCGACGGCAACAAGGTGGCGGCGCTCGGCAAGGGCGCCTCGGTCGGCGAGATGGCCTACCTGGCGCCGAGCCCCGAGCTGCGCCTGCACCAGGCCGACGTGATCGTCTCGCAGACCTGCACCACGATCTCGTTCAATCCGGAAGCGATGGCGCAACTCTCGGCGGGCACCCGGCACCGCTTCGACGACGCCTT
>JANMHY010000598.1:0-2703 GCA_031375525.1 Burkholderiales bacterium | reverse complement strand
CTCCGGCTATCCGCGAGCGTCGCCTTGCAGCATCGGCGAAGCCGCCCTCGCGCGCATGCGCAGCATCAAGAAAAAGACGATGCTCAGGTTGAGCAGGTTCCAGCCGATGCCGTTGATGAACGCCGCGTGATACGAGCCGGTGAGGTCGAACACCTTGCCCGACATCCAGCCGCCCAGCGCCATGCCGAACAACGTGGCCATCAGCACGGTGCCGACGCGCGCGCCGGCTTCGGCCGCCGGAAAGTGTTCGCGCACGATGATCGCGTAGCTGGGCACGATGCCGCCCTGAAAGAGGCCGAACAGCGCCGAGATGATGTACAGCGAAACCAGGCCGTCGAAGGGGATGAACAGCAGCAGCGCGAGTCCTTGCAGCACCGAGCCGAGCAAGAGCGTGCGCAGGCCGCCGATGCGGTCGCAGATCGCGCCGCTGACCAAGCGGCTGACGATGCCGCAGGCCAGCATCAGCGACAGCATCTCGGCGCCGCGCGCTGCGCCGTAGCCGAGGTCGCCGCAGTAGGCGACGATGTGCACCTGCGGCATCGACATGGCCACGCAGCAGGCCACGCCGGCGATGCACAGCAGCGTCTGCGCCTGGTTGAGCGACAAGCCGAACGGGCGGTTCGAGACCGAGGCGTTCGTGGATGACGATGCCGCCATCGCGGTGGGCGGCCGCGCGCGCAGCCCGAGAGCGAGCCATGGCATCGTCACGGCGCAGAACACGCCCAGCCCAACGTAGGTGCTGCGCCAACCGACGCTCTCGACGAAGTGCTGCACGATCGGCGGCCAGATCGCCCCGGCGGCGTAGTTGCCGCTGGCGCAGATGGCCACCGCCATGCCGCGGCGCTTGACGAACCACAGCGAGGTGTCGGCCACCAGCGGCGCAAACGTGGCCGCGCTGCCGCACGCGCCGAGGAGCACGCCGTGCACGAGCGCGAACATCGTCAGGCTGCTCGACATGCCGGCGGCGATGAAGCCGAGGCCGAGGCCTGCCGTGCCGAGCAGCACGACCCACATCACGCCGAAGCGGTCGGCCAGTCTGCCCATGGCGATGCCGCCGAGGCCGAAGCCGACCATCATCAGCGTGTACGGCAGCGAGGCGTCGGCGCGCGCGACGCCGAACTCGGCCTGCACCTCGGGCAAGACAACGGCGATGACATACATCGCGCCGCTGCCGATCGTCATCAGCGCCAGCACGATCGCCAGGCGCTGCCAAGCCTGGCGCGAGTCGGCAACAGTAACGGTCGGCATCAGGGCATTGTGGCTCCGCTGCCGACGGCAGCCCTTCAGTTGGCGTTCAGCCAGCGCAGGCCCTTGCAGACGCCGTGACGGCCGTGCTTGCCTTGCACCAGGCAGCGTGCCGCATCGGGGTCGTTCTTCAACACCCACAGCGAGCGCGCGACGACGGCGCTGTCGGCGAAGTCGGAGAACAGGCCATCGACGCCGGCTTCGTAGAACGCCAGGTACTCGTTGACCGGGTTGCCCTTGTAGTCGCTGGCCAGGCGGCGCTGCTCGTTGCGGAAGGTGTAGGGGTGCACGAGCAGGCCTTGCGCGTGCGCGTTGGCGATCACGGCGCTCGGCGGCAGCAGCTTGCGGTCGGCGTCGTTGACGAGGCCGTCGCCGTTGGCGTCCACGCATTTGCCGGCTTCGACCTTCAGACACATGGCGCTGATGAGGTAAGGCTTCCACGGCCCGATGCCGTCGGCATAGGTGCGCACCTCGGCCAGGCCTTGCGACGTCAGCAGGTCACCGAAGGTGCCGGCGCGGCCGGCCACGGTCCAGTCGTACGGGCGGTCGAACGGCGCGGCGTAGGTGATCTTGCCATCGGGCGCGACGTCGTCGGCATCGACCAGTTGCACCAGACGCACCGAAGTCTTGGTGCGCAGGTACTTCAGGTTCGCCTGCTCGAAACTCTGGATGAAGACCGGCGCGCTGCGGTGGTTCCAGCCGTGGCGTTGCAGCACGGCCAGCAAGCGGTCTTCGAGCGGCAACGGCGGGACGAGGGTCTGGTGGTAAGTGGGGTGCTTGGTTTCGGGGTAGATGCCGATCGTGCGGCCCTCGTCGGCGCTCTTGCGCTTGGCCAGGTGGATGATCTCGTCGAGCGTCGGGATCATGAAGCGGCCGTTGAAGCCCTGGTCGCGTTCGCCGGCGGCCTGCACCGCGCGCAACTGCTTGATCTCGGCCAGCGTGAAGTCGCTGGCGAAGAAGCCTTCCTCGTCGAACCCGTCGACCTTCACCGTTTTCCTGCGGCTCGCGAACTGCGGCAGATCCTTGACGTTGGTGGTGTTGATCATGTTCGGCTCGTGCCGCGCGATCAGCACGCCGTCTTTCGTTGCCACGAGGTCGGGCTCGATGTAGTCGGCGCCGAGTTCGATCGCCAACGCATAGCCTTCCAGCGTGTGCTCGGGCAGGTGGCCGGCGGTGCCGCGGTGGCCGATGACGAGCGGGCGGCCTTTTTCGCTGTTCCAGCCGCGGTTGCGGTTGCCGTCGTCGGCGAACGCCGGCGTTGACAACAGCGCGGCGGCGAGCGCGAGCGCACCGATGAACGTGACCTGCTTCATGTCTGTCTCCGTGCGCCGGTCAAAACCGGCAAGGTGTTGTGAATGAAAGTTTCATACGTTGAAGGCTTAGCCAGCTACGGCGGCCCCGAGTCATGCGTGCACATTCGTAAGGGTGTGGGCGAAGCGTTGACAGGGGCACGCGCGG
>JANMHY010000570.1:0-4899 GCA_031375525.1 Burkholderiales bacterium | reverse complement strand
GGGCGGGCTCGACGCTGGCCGCTGCTGAGGCGGTGGGCTACTCGAGCATCGGCATCGAGCGCGACCGCGGCTATTTCGACGTCGCCACCGGTGCGATTCCTCGCTTGGCAGCACTGCGGCTGCTGCCCTGAAATGCGCTACACGAGATAGATCCAGTTCGACCGAAGTTTGGCGATCCCGCGCGCGTCGAGCGTCGCGGTGCGGGTCCCAAGTTCGCCGCGCTCGTTGCGCCGGAAGTCTTCCACGGTGACCGGACCGAGGTAGATTTCCGTGAACGTCATGGCTCTGCGGTCGATCGCTGGCTCGGTTTGCGCATCGGTCTGATACACGAACACGCACATCCACTGGTTGCGCGCGCCGTGCGTATCGACAGCGCCGCCGGCCTTGCGCGTTGTCTTGATCTCGACGCCTTGATCGCCTGCTTTCACCGCGTTGTTCGCGTATTGACCGCGGACCACCAGGTCAGGGTGGCCGTTGAAGTAGGCATTGACCGTCAACGTGCGCGAGTGTTTGGCCAGACTCGCCGTCAGCATGTCGGACAAGACGCCGGACATGATCGCCGGCCGCAAGGTGTCGTCGAGCCGATCGAGTCCCTTCGCGGTGAGGCCGGTGTTACGTCGTAGAAGAAGTCATACACGTCCTGTGCCGCGAGGCGAAAGTCCTCGATGCGCAGCTCATAGGGCAGCTTGGCTTGCGGGTTGAACCGCGCCGGATCGAGTGTGTTGCGCGTGATCGGCATGGCGGTTCAACCGGCGAGGACGCGCAGGATCGCCGCGCCGTACGCCTCCAGCTTCTTCGCCCCGACGCCGCTGATCGTGGCCAGTTCGTCGAGCGACGCCGGCTGTTGCTGCGCCATCGTCGCCAATGTGGCGTCGTGGAAGACGACGTAGGCGGGCAGGTTGTGTTCTTTGGCCACGTCGGCGCGCCAAGCGCGCAGCGCGGCGAAGCGGGTTTGCGCATCGGCGTCGAGCGTGGCCGCCAGGCCGGCGCTGCCGCTGGTCTTGCCGGGCGTGGCTTCCTTGCGCTCGCGGCGCGTGCGGCTGCGCGGCGGCGCCTCGCGCGGCACGCGCAGCACGATCGGCACCGCGCCTTTCAACACCGTGCGCGCGCTGTCGGTTAGCGCCAGCGTGTTGTATTCGCCCTCGGTGACGACGTGACCGAGTGCCACGAGCTGGCGCAGCACGCCGCGCCAGCGCGCCTCGTCGAGGTCGGCGCCGATGCCGAAGGTGGACAGGCGGTCATGGTGGTGCTGCTTGACCTTGTCGGTGACCTTGCCGCGCAGCACGTCGATCAGGTGCCCGGCGCCGTAGCCGATGCCGCTCGATTGTCTGATGCGGTAGATACACGAGAGCAGTTTGCGCGCAGCTTCGGTGCCGTCCCAGGTGCCCGGCGGCGAGAGGCAACTGTCGCAGTTGCCGCAGGGGCCGCTGCCTTCGCCGAAGTAGCCGAGCAAACGGACGCGCCGGCAGTTGCTGGCTTCGCACAACGCCAGCAACGCTTCGAGCTTGCCGCGCTGCACGCGCTTGAACTCTTCGCCGCCGCTGCTCTCGTCGATCATGCGGCGCTGGTTGACGACGTCTTGCAGGCCGTAAGCCATCCAGGCTTCAGCCGGCTCACCATCACGACCCGCGCGGCCGGTCTCCTGGTAGTAGGCCTCGATGTTTTTCGGCAGGTCGAGGTGGGCCACAAAGCGCACGTCGGGCTTGTCGATGCCCATGCCGAAAGCGATCGTGGCCACCATCACCAGGCCGTCTTCTCTGAGAAAACGGTTCTGGTGTTTCTCGCGCACGCCGGCATCGAGCCCGGCGTGGTACGGCAGCGCCGTGATGCCTTCGGCGCTGAGCCAGGCCGCCGTTTCTTCGACCTTCTTGCGCGTGCCGCAATAGACGATGCCGGCTGCGCCCGCATGCTCGTCCTGCAGCAGGCGCAGCAACTGGCGCTTCGGCTCGTCCTTCTCGACGATCGTGTAGCGGATGTTCGGCCGATCAAAACTCTCGATGAAGGTGCGCGCGTTGCCGAGCGACAGGCGCTGCACGATGTCTTCGCGCGTGATCGCATCGGCGGTGGCGGTGAGCGCCATGCGCGGTACGCCGGCGTAGCGCTCGGCGAACACCGTCAGGCCCAGATAGTCCTCGCGGAAATCGTGGCCCCATTGGCTGACGCAATGCGCTTCGTCGATCGCCACCAGCGAGAACAGGCCACGCTCGTGCAGCGAGTCGAGCATGGCTAAAAAGCGTGGCGTCAGAATGCGCTCCGGCGCCGCATAGAGCAGCACCAGGCGGCCCGACAGCAGTTCGCGCTCGATGCCACGCGCGTCGGCGCCGTCGAGCGTGCTGTTCAGGAACGAGGCGTGCACGCCGGCTTCTTCGAGCGCGCCGACCTGGTCTTGCATCAGCGCGATCAGCGGGCTGACGACGAGCGCGACGCCGCGGCCGGCGCGGTGGCGCGTGATCGCCGGCACCTGGTAGGTGATGCTCTTGCCGCCGCCGGTGGGCATCAGCACGAGCGCATCGCCGCCGCCGACAACGTGGCCGACGATGTCGGCCTGCAGGCCGCGGAAGTCGGCATAGCCGAATACTTCACGCAGGATCGACAGCGGCGGCGTTGTACTCGGGTCAGTCACGGTGCGGATTGTCGCTGGCCCGGTGTAGGCTGTTGGCCGATCAACGAGGGAGGAGCCCGCCATGGCCGAACTGAGCAGCAACAACCCCTACGCGCCGCCGACGGCGCGCGTGCAGGACATCCACGACAACAGCCAGACGCAGCCGATCAAGGTCTGGTCGGCGGCCGGCCGCATGGGGCGCCTGCGCTACCTCGGTTGGTCGGTGCTCGGCTCGGTGGTGATCATGCCGGTGGCCGCGGTCGCCGGCATCCTGGCCGCAGCCATCGGCTCGCAGGCCGTGCTCTACGTGCTGCTCGGCGCGGCCTACATCGCCTACATCGTGGTCTGGGGAATGTGGACGGTGCAGCGCTGTCACGACATGGACTGGAGCGGCTGGGCGTCGCTGCTGATGATCATTCCGCTGGTCGGCCTCGTCTTCTATTTTGTGCCCGGCACGCCGGGGAAGAACCGCTTCGGCGCGCCGCCGCCGCCGAACCCGCGCGGCATGGGCTGGCTCGTCGCCATTCCGGTGGTGCTGTTCGTCGTCGGCATCCTGGCCGCCATCGCTTTGCCGGCGTACAGCGACTACACGCAGCGCGCCCGCGCGGCGCAGATGAAGTGAACGCCGCCGACCTGCGCACACGGCTCGTGCGCAACATCAGTGACGTGAAGCTCGAGCGCCAGGAGCGCGCGCCGCTGTATGACACGCGCTGTGGCGGCGTCACCGACGGCACCGCCGCGACCAAGCTCGGTGCGGGCTTCGACATCCTCGAGCCCGGCAAGATCGGCTGCCCGTACCACTACCACCTGGCGCAAGAAGAGATGTTCGTCATCTTGGAAGGCGAAGGCACGCTGCGCGTGGCCGGCGAGCGCGTGCCGGTGCGCGCGGGCGACGTGATCGTGATCCCGCCGGGGCCCGAGTACCCGCACCACCTGATCAACACCGGCAGCGTGCCGATGAAGTACCTGTCGATCAGCACGCAGGAAGAGCCCGAGATCTGCTGCTACCCGGACTCGAACAAGCTCGGCGCGTTTGCGAAAGACCACCGCATGATGCAGCGCAAGGGCGAGGCGCTGGATTACTGGACCGACGAGCCTTAAATCAATTCGAGGTCGCGGGGCCTCGCGCCGGCGAACACGCGTTCCACCTGCGTAGCGCTGAGTCCGTACTGGCGCGCGAACAAGCCGCCGAGCACGGCGCGGTACTCGTTCAATACCGGGAAGTCGCGGTTCTGGAACAGCGTGGCCTGAGCGATCTCTTGTTGGTCGCCAGCGATGCGCCCGCCGTTGACGGCGCCGCCCATGACCCAGAACACGCTGCCGTGGCCGTGGTCGGTGCCGCGGTTGCCGTTCTCGCGGAAGGTGCGGCCGAACTCGCTCATGACGACGACGACGGTGTGCTGCCAGGCAGGCCCCATCTCTTGCGCAAACCCGGCCAGGCCGCGGCCAAGTTCGCCGAGCTTGGTGGCCAGCGTGCCGGTGGCGCCGCCCTGGCTCACATGCGTGTCCCAGCCGCCGACGTCGATGAAGCCGAGGCGAAAGCGCTCGCGCATCACGCGCGCCACGCGGCGTGCTTCGCCTTCGAAGCCTTTGCTGGTGATGGCGTTGCGGCTGGCCGCTTCCATCTCGCCCATGCCGCCCTTACCCATAGACGACGCCGACTCCATGCTGCGCATGACTTCATCGCGCGTCTCGAAGCCGCCGGCCACCGCGCCGGCCAGGCGCGTGTTGGCGTACATCGAGCGGATGACTTCGGCCTGTTGGTTGTTGACTTGCGGCTTGCCGGCGCTGCCAAGAGCCATGTTGGTCACCGCCGGCTGGCCGCGAAAGACCAGCGGCAGTTGATCGGTGAAGGCGATTGCGCGGCTGCTGCCGGCTGCGCCGAGCACGCCGGCCAGACGATTCAGGAAGCCCGACTGAAAGTTGCGCGTGCCCTGCAGCGGTTGGCCGAGCTCGATGCTGTCCTGCGTTTCGAAGTGGCTGCGTGACGTGTCTTCAGTGCCGGCAAACGGCACGAAGGCGAGCTGGCCTTGTTGCCACAGCGGCAGCATCGTGTCTTTGAGCGCAGGGTGCAGCGCCCATTGCGCATCGAGTTCGAGCGCGGCGTTGGCGTCGCTCGCATTCGGTTTGGCAACGGCGATGTTGGGCCGCGACTCGTAGTAGAACGGGCTCGCGTGCGGCACCAGCAGATTCGCGCAGTCGTAGGCACCGCGCAGAAAGACGAGCAGGAAGCGGGCCTGGTCTTTGTCGGTCGCAGGTGCGGCGAACAGCGGCATCGATGCGGCCAGCGGCGCAGC
>JANMHY010000561.1:0-5802 GCA_031375525.1 Burkholderiales bacterium | reverse complement strand
GGCATCGACACCTACAGCGAGTTCGTGCGCCGGCATCAGCAGGCCATGGACGACCCGCCGGAAACGTGAGCCCCTGGCTCGCTTCGCTCGCGTCCCCCGAGGGGAGCGCGGCCGCTTGGGAGCGGCCCGGCGCTGGCCGCTGTCCTGAATCGCTGCCGCCGACTACTTCGGTTTGAAGGTGCAGTTCGGCTTGGTGCAGACGGCATACAAGGCCAGCGCATGGTCCTGCAACGCAAACCCGCGCTGCTCGGCCACCGCACGTTGGCGGGTTTCGATCTCGGCGTCGTAGAACTCCTCGACGCGGCCGCAGGTGATGCAGACCAGGTGGTCGTGGTGCTGGCCTTCGTTCAACTCGAACACCGACTTGCCGCTCTCGAAGTGGCTGCGCGACAGAAGCCCCGCCTGCTCGAACTGCAAGAGCACGCGATAGACCGTGGCCAGGCCGATGTCGGCATCTTCGGCCAGCAACAGCTTGTACACGTCCTCGGCGGTCATGTGGCGCTGTGTCGTGCGCTGGAAGACCTCGAGGATTTTGAGGCGCGGACCGGTGGCCTTGAGGCCGCTGCTCTTGAGTTCGTCGGCGTGAGTCATATCGACATTTAGAATCCGCGACATCATAGCCAGCGCTGCGCCCACGCGGCCCCGGATCTTCATGCGCCCCACCCTGCTCTTGCTCGCCGCGGCCGCCGCGCTCGCCGGCTGCTCGTCGCTGCAGCCCACCACCGACAAATGGCTCGGTGTCATCACGCCCTACCGCATCGACATCATGCAAGGCAACGTCGTCACGCAGGAGCTGGCGGCACAGGTCAAGCCCGGCATGACGCGCGAACAGGTGCGTGACCTGCTCGGCTCGCCGCTGCTGACCAGCGCTTTCCACGCCGACCGCTGGGACTACGTGTTCACGCTGCGCCGCCAGGGCGTGGAGCCGCAGCGGCGCAGTGTCGTCGCGGTCTTCAAGGACAACAAGCTCGACAAGCTCGAAGCGCCTGACCTGCCGTCGGAACAGGATTTCGTGACCTCGGTGCGGCCGAAACGCAGCGGCGGCTCGGAGCCGGTGCTGGCGCTGACCGACGAGCAGAAAAGAGCGCTGCCGCCGCCGGTGAAGACGGAGACGCCGGCCACCGTCACGCCGCAGGGCGCCGTGCGCCCCTATCCGCCGCTCGAGCCGGCATGAGCTTGAAAGTTGCGGTCGCCGGCGCCTCTGGGCGCATGGGACGCATGCTGATCGAGGCTGTCGAGGCGGCGCCGGATTGCACTCTGGCTGGCACACTCGACATCGGCGAAGACATCGCCAAGGGCTTGGCCAACGCGCAAGTGCTGATCGACTTCACGCGGCCCGAGGGCACGATGGCGCACCTGGCGGCGTGCCGTGCGCATGGCGTCAAGATGGTGATCGGCACGACCGGCTTTTCCGACGCGCAGAAGGCCGAGATCGCCGCGCACGCCAAGCACATCGCGCTGATGGTGGCGCCGAACATGAGCGTCGGCGTCAACGTCGTGCTGCGCCTGCTCGACACCGCCGCGCGCGCGCTCGCCGCGGGCTACGACATCGAGATCGTCGAAGCGCACCACCGCCACAAGGTCGATGCGCCGAGCGGCACCGCGTTGCAGATGGGCGAGGTGGTGGCCGCTGCACTCGGCCGCGACCTGAAGCATTGCGCCGTGTACGGCCGCGAAGGCGTCACCGGCGAGCGCGACCCGGGCACGATCGGTTTTGCCGCCGTGCGCGGCGGCGACATCGTCGGCGACCACACGGTGATGTTCTGCGGCACCGGCGAGCGCATCGAGATCGCGCACAAGAGTTCGAGCCGGGCGACCTATGCGCAAGGCGCGCTTCGGGCCGCGCGCTTTCTAGCCGACAAGACCAACGGTCTGTTCGATATGAACGACGTGCTCGGCCTGAAGTAGTTTTCATGGACGGCTTCAACACCTTCTGGACCGCCAGCGACGCCATCGGCCGCGCGGTGACCTTGCTGCTGCTGGCGATGTCGGTGTCGAGCTGGGTGACGATCCTGTGGAAGCTGTGGGTGTTGCAGCGCGCGCGCAAGGACATCGATCGCGCCGTGCCCGCGTTCTGGGCGGCGCCGACGGTCGATGACGGCCGCAACCGCCTGGCCGCACTCGACCGCGAACAGGTGCTGCTGCCGCTGATCGAAGCCGCCACCGCCAAGGCCGCGGCCGGCACGCTGGAGTCGAGCGCGCATCTCGACTCGCAACTGACGCGCCGCCTGCGCGACGCGCTGCACCGCGGCCTGGCGCACATGCAGTTCGGCCAGGTGCTGCTGGCGTCGATCGGCAGCACGGCGCCCTTCATTGGTCTGTTCGGCACGGTCTGGGGCATCTACCACGCGCTGGCGGCGATCGCGACAGCAGGCTCGATCACGATCGACAAGGTCGCCGGTCCGGTCGGCGAAGCGCTGATCATGACGGCCGCCGGTCTGGCTGTGGCGATACCCGCGGTGCTGGCCTACAACCTGTTCGGCAAATGGGTCGGCGCGGCAGAAGCCGAGCTCGAAGGCTTCGCGCACGACCTGCGCGAGATGCTGCTCGGCAAGAGACAAGCCTGACATGGCTTTCGGCCGCCTCGAACGCAACAGCGGCCCGGCGCCGATGAGCGACATCAACATGACGCCGCTGATCGACGTGATGCTGGTGCTGCTTGTCATCTTCATCATCACCGCGCCGCTGATGACGTCGAGCCTGAAGCTCGATCTGCCGAAGACCGATGCGGCCACACCGACGACGGCGCCGACCTTCATCGCCGTCTCGATCGACAGCAGCGGCCAACTGTTCTTCGGCGACGAAGCGCTGACGCGCGAGCAGTTGATGCAGCGCGTGACGACGGCCGCCAAAGGCAACCCGCAGCTCGAAGTGCAGTTGCGCGCCGACCAGAAAGTGCCCTACGGCGAGGTCGCCGATCTGATCGGTCTGGTGCAGAAGGCGGGTCTGACGCGCATCGGCTTCGTCACCGAGGCGCCTGCCAAGTAGCGCGCGTCAATAGAATCCGGCGGATGAACGAGAAATACGTCCCCGCCGAAGTCGAGGCCGCGGCGCAGGCCGAGTGGGCGAAGACCGACGCCTACCGCGTCAGCGAAGACAAGACCAGGCCGAAGTTCTACGCCTGCTCGATGCTGCCCTACCCGAGCGGCAAGCTGCACATGGGCCATGTGCGCAACTACACCATCAACGACATGCTCGCGCGCTACAAGCGCATGCAGGGCTTCAACGTGCTGATGCCGATGGGCTGGGATTCTTTCGGTTTGCCGGCGGAGAACGCGGCGATCAAAAACAAGGTGCCGCCGGCGCAATGGACTCGCGAGAACATCCCCGTGATGAAGGCGCAGTGCCAGGCCCTCGGCCTGGCCATCGACTGGTCGCGCGAACTCTCGACCTGCGACCCCGAGTACTACAAGTGGAACCAGTGGTTCTTCCTGAAGATGCTCGAACAGGGCATCGCCTACCGCAAGACGCAGATCGTCAACTGGGACCCGGTCGATCAGACCGTGCTGGCCAACGAGCAGGTGATCGACGGCCACGGCTGGCGCAGCGGCGCGCCCGTCGAGAAACGCGAGATCCCCGGCTACTACCTCAACATCACCAAGTACGCCGAGGAACTGCTCGACTTCACGCTGCACAAGCTGCCCGGTTGGAGCGAGCGCCTGCGCCTGATCCAGGAGAACTGGATCGGCAAGAGCACCGGCGTCAACTTCGGCTTTCCGTATTCGATCGACAGCAAAGAGACTCTGCTGCGCGTGTACACGACGCGTGCCGACACGATCATGGGCGTGACCTTCGTCGCCATCGCCGCCGAGCATCCGCTGGCGACGCGCCTGGCGCGAGACATGCCTGAACTGAAACCCTTCATCGAGAAATGCAAGAAGGGCTCGGTGATGGAAGCCGACATGGCAACGATGGAAAAAGAGGGCATGCCCACCGGCTTCCACGTCACGCACCCTCTCAGCAGCGCCAAGGTCGAGGTCTGGATCGGCAACTACGTGTTGATGGCCTATGGCGAAGGCGCGGTGATGGGCGTGCCCGCGCACGACGAGCGCGACTTCGCGTTTGCGAAGAAGTACAAGCTGCCGATCCCGCAAGTCATTGCGATCGAAGGCAAAACCTTCTCCACCGACGCTTGGTCAGACTGGTACGCGGATAAACAAAGCGGCGTCTGCATCAACTCCGGTGCCTACGACCGCCTGGCCTACGAGGCCGCCACAGAAGCGATCGCTGCCGACCTCAAAGCCAAGAACCTCGGCGACAAACAAGTGCAGTACCGGCTGCGCGACTGGGGCATCAGCCGCCAGCGCTACTGGGGCACGCCGATCCCGATCATCCATTGCGATGCTTGCGGCGTCGTGCCGGTGCCAGAAAAGGACCTGCCGGTGGTACTGCCCGACGACCTCGTGCCCGACGGCAGCGGCAACCCGCTGAACAAGTGCGAGTCGTTCCTGAAGTGCACCTGCCCGAAGTGCGGCAAGCCGTCACGGCGCGAGACCGACACGATGGACACCTTCGTCGACAGCGCCTGGTACTACATGCGCTATGCGTCGCCGGGCGCGCCGGCGATGGTCGATGCACGCAACGACTACTGGATGCCGATGGACCAGTACATCGGCGGCATCGAGCACGCCGTACTGCACCTGCTCTACGCGCGCTTCTGGACCAAGGTCATGCGCGACATGGGCCTGCTGCATTTCGACGAGCCGTTTGCGAAGTTGATGAACCACGGCATGCTGCTCAACCACATCTACTACACGCGCAACGACAAAGGCGGCAAGGACTACGTGCCGCCGCTCGACGTCAAGCCCACGCTCGACGCCCACGGCCATGTCACCGGCGGCGTGGCCGCGGATGGCACGCCGGTCGAGTACGGCGGCGTCGGCAAGATGGGCAAGACCGAGCGCAACGGCGTCGATCCGCAAGACCTGATCGACAAGTACGGCGCCGACACCGCTCGCCTGTTCGTGATGTTCGTCGGCGGGCCGGAAGATGCGTCGGTGTGGAGCGACAGCGGCGTCGAAGGCTCGTCGCGCTTCTTGCGGCGGGTGTGGCAGTTCGGCCAACGACTGACGAATTGGATGCCTGTTGTTTGGTCTGAACGACGCGACTTGTCCGCAATTGAGGGCGAGAACATCAAGTCCCTGCGACGGGATCTGCACTTTTTATTGAAGCAAGCGACGTATGACTACGACCGCATGCAATACAACACCGTCGTGTCGGCGTGCATGAAGATTCTGAATGCGCTTGAAGCTAGTGATCCAATAGACCTTATCGAGCAAGACGGCCGGCAGAACTCACTGGTTAACGACAGAGTGGCTGTCGTTGCCGAGGGATTCGGTGTTCTGTTGCGTGTCCTGTACCCAGCTTGCCCGCACATAACGCAGGTGCTGTGGAACGAACTTGGCTACGACAAGGAACTGGGCAACCTGCTCGATGCGCCGATGCCCGAGGTCGATGAGTCGGCGTTGGTGCGCGACGAGATCGAACTCGTGCTGCAGGTCAACGGCAAGACACGTGGCGCGGTGCGCGTCGCAGCAACGGCCGACAAGGCATCGATCGAAGCCGCTGCCAGCGCCGCCCCCGAAGTCGCCAAGTTCGGCGACGGCAAGCCGGTGCGCAGGATCGTCGTCGTGCCGGGGCGGCTGGTCAACGTCGTCTGCGCCTGATGAACCGTCGCATCGCACTGATCGTCACCGCTGCGCTCGCCGGCTGCGGCTTCCAGTTGCGCCAGACACCGCCGCTGCCGATGCGCTCGATCGCGCTCGTCGGCTTCGGCAAGACCTCGGCCCTGGCCGTGGCGCT
>JANMHY010000542.1:0-1737 GCA_031375525.1 Burkholderiales bacterium | reverse complement strand
AACTTGAAGAAGGGGATTCGAAAGCGGATGCAACTACAGGCCGGGCCGTGGATTTTGGGCGTTTTGGTGGCCCTGATTGCGGCTATCTTCGAGAGGCCTTGGGGTATTATCGCGCCCCAAATTAGAGCCCTCCGATGCCTCTCGGCGCGGGGGGTTTTCTTGCAAAAAAGCGCTTGCGCAACGGCGTTTTCCAGCCGCGACGCAAAGCCGCATCACCGGCTCGACCATGTTCGCTTTCCTTCGCCGCTACGTCTCCACCGACCTGGCCATCGACCTCGGCACGGCCAACACACTGATCTACGTGCGCGGCAAGGGCATCGTGCTCGACGAGCCGTCGGTCGTAGCGATCCGCCACGAGGGCGGGCCCAACGGCAAGAAAACCATTCAAGCCGTGGGCAAGGAAGCCAAGGCGATGC
Source organism: Burkholderiales bacterium (assembly GCA_031375525.1). GTDB lineage: Bacteria > Pseudomonadota > Gammaproteobacteria > Burkholderiales > Burkholderiaceae_C > CADEEN01. The sequence continues at coordinate 1,321 of JANMHY010000542.1, read as the reverse complement.
TGGGCAAGGTGCCGGGCAACATCGAAGCCATCCGGCCGATGAAGGACGGCGTGATCGCCGACTTCACCGTCACCGAGCAAATGTTGAAGCAGTTCATCAAGATGGTCCATCCGCGCTCGCTGTTCAGACCGAGCCCGCGCATCATCATCTGCGTGCCCTGCGGCAGCACGCAGGTCGAGCGGCGGGCGATCCGCGAATCGGCTTTGGGCGCCGGTGCTTCCGAGGTTTATCTGATCGAAGAGCCGATGGCGGCGGCGATCGGCGCCGGCCTGCCCGTCGCGGAGGCCAGCGGCTCGATGGTCGTGGACATCGGCGGCGGTACGACCGAAGTCGGTGTGATCTCGCTCGGCGGCACGGTCTATAAGGGCAGCGTGCGCGTCGGCGGCGACAAGTTCGACGAGGCCATCATCAACTACATCCGCCGCAACTACGGCATGCTGATCGGCGAGCCGACGGCCGAAGCGATCAAGAAGGAAATCGGCTCGGCCTTCCCCGGCAGCGAAGTCCGCGAGATGGAAGTCAAGGGCCGCAACCTCTCCGAAGGCGTGCCGCGCAGCTTCACCATTTCTTCGAACGAGATCCTCGAAGCGCTGACCGACCCGCTGAACCAGATCGTCTCGTCGGTGAAGAACGCGCTCGAACAAACGCCGCCCGAACTCGGCGCCGACATCGCCGAGCGCGGCTTGATGCTCACCGGCGGCGGCGCGCTGCTGCGTGACCTCGACCGCCTGCTGGCCGAAGAAACCGGCCTGCCGGTGCTGGTGGCCGAAGACCCGCTGACCTGCGTCGTCCGCGGTTGCGGCATGGCGCTGGAGCGCATGGAGCGCCTGGGCTCGATCTTCACGTCGGAATGATCCGCCGCGCGTCGGCTTACTGAACCGAAAGAGCCGAAGTGCAGCTCGGCACCATCGACCGCACGCCTCCGCCCTTCTTTCGCCAGGGCTACTCGGCGCTGACCAAGCTGATCTTCTTCACCGCGCTGTCGGTGTTCATGATGGTGGCCGACACGCGCTTCACCGTCGTCCAGCCGCTGCGCTCGGCCATTGCCGCGGCGCTGGCGCCGGTGCAGCGCTCGCTGCTGGTGCCGATCGACCTGGCGCTCGGCGGCAACGACTACCTGCAGGGCCTGGCCAAGGCGCTGGCCGCCGAGGACGCGGCGCGCCGACAGCTCGTGCTGCAGGCCGAACAGGCGCAGTCGGCCGTGCGGCTGGCCAACGAGAACCGGCAGTTGCGTGGCCTGCTCGAACTCAAGCCCGGCTTGACCGTGAAGTCGGTGGCCGCCGAGGTGATGTACGAAGCCGCCGACCCGTTCTCGCGCAAG
>JANMHY010000500.1:0-2698 GCA_031375525.1 Burkholderiales bacterium | reverse complement strand
CGCGCCAGCGCCGAGGCGTCGGCCCATTTGGCGAGTTGCGTCATCGCGTCGGCGACGCGCGCGCGGTTGTTGTACTGGGCGTCGAGCCAGGCCGGGTCGTCGAGTTGGGGTCGCATGGGCGCGCATCGTAAACCCGCCGCGCGCAGCCGCGCGCAGAGCCTGCTCGCCGCCGGGCCCGGTGCTAAACTACATCCACGGCGGCTACTGGCGCTCGCTCGACAAGAGCGATTTTTCGTTCGTCGCGCCGTCGTTCGTCGCCGACGGCGCGATGGTCGTCGTGCCGAACTACGCGCTCTGTCCTGCCGTCACCATCGAAGACATCGCGCTGCAGATGGTCAAGGCCGTGGCCTGGACCTGGCGCCACGCCGCGGCGCATGGCGGCAACCCGGACCGCATCGCGCTGGTCGGCCATTCGGCTGGCGCGCATTTGGCGGCGATGCTGTTGTCGTGCCGCTGGAAGCAGGTCGATGAGGCGCTGCCGCTGCAGCCGCTGTCCGGTGCGCTGGCCATCTCCGGCCTCTACGACCTCGAACCGGTCCGCCGCACCGAGTTCCTGCAAGCCGATCTGAAGCTGACGACGACGCAGGTCAATCGCCTGTCGCCGGCGTTCTTCCCGCGGCCGAAGGCGGGCAAGCTGCATGCCGTCGTCGGCGCCGACGAGAGCGACGAGTTCATCCGCCACAACCAGTTGATCCGCGATCAATGGGGCCCGACCGCGGTGCCGGTCTGCGAAACGGTGCCGGGCAAGAACCACTTCACCATACTCGAGAGTCTGGCCGACCCGAAGGGACGCTTGCACGACCTGGCGCTGCGGCAGCTCGAGTTGCGCTGAAGCGCCGGCCCGTGGCGGCTATGGCGCGCGTAGACGCATTGCATTGGCCCGGGCTTGCGCGTCAACGTTATGGTCTTTGGTCCGGAGTCACCGCCGGACTCGTTGTTGACCATTCAAGGAGTTGAAGACATGGCACTCAAAGGGACCAAGACCGAGCAAAACCTGAAGGACGCCTTCGCCGGCGAATCGCAGGCCAACCGCCGCTACCTGTATTTCGCCAACAAGGCCGACATCGAAGGCCAGAACGATGTTGCCGCGCTGTTCCGCTCCACCGCCGAAGGCGAAACCGGCCATGCGCACGGCCACCTCGAATTCCTCGAGCATGGATCGGGCGATCCGGCCACCGGCCTGCCGATCGGCAACAGCCGCCAGAACCTGAAAGCCGCCGTCGCCGGCGAAACGCACGAGTACACCGACATGTACCCGGGCATGGCCAAGCAGGCGCGCGAAGAAAAGTTCGACGAGATCGCCGACTGGTTCGAGACGCTGGCCAAGGCCGAGCGCTCGCACGCGAACCGTTATCAGAAGGCGCTCGACGCGCTGGTCGATTGAGGCTGTTCAACCATCAAGGACAAGGGGCTGCAAGGCCCCTTGTTTTCTTCTAATGACAGCCACAGAAGGCAATCTGCAAGCGCCCACGCGCCACCCCGTCGAGTGGAAGAACCCGCTCTTCTACGACGAAGGCGAAACGCTCAAGGAGATGGAGCGCGTCTTCGACATCTGCCACGGCTGCCGCCGCTGCGTCAGCCTGTGCCAGAGTTTCCCGACGCTGTTCGATCTGGTGGATGCCACCGACGATGGCGAGGTGCATGGCATCAAGAAAGAGGCCTACTGGAGCGTCGTCGATCAATGCTTCCTGTGCGACCTCTGCTACATGACCAAGTGTCCGTACACGCCGCCGCACCCGTGGAACCTCGACTTCCCCCATTTGATGCTGCGCGCCAAGGCGATCAAGTTGAAGAAGGGCCAAGTCAAGGCGAGCGAAAAGTTTCTCGCATCGACCGACGTGTACGGCAGCTTTGCCGGCATCCCGGTGGTCGTTCAGACCGTCAACGCGATCAACAAGACGAAGTTCGCGCGCAAGCAAATGGACGGCATGCTCGGCGTGCACCCGGATGCGTGGATGCCGGAACTCGCCACCAAGCGCTTCCGCTGGAGCGCGAAAAAACACGGCAGCATGACGACGGTCACCAACGGCGAGCGCACGCCGGGCCGCGTGGCCATCTATTCGACCTGCTACGTCAACTACAACGAGCCCGGCATCGGGCATGACCTGATCAAGCTGCTCCTGCACAACCAGATTGCCTACACGATCGTCGAAAAAGAAAGCTGCTGCGGCATGCCCAAGTTCGAACTCGGCGATCTGGACGCGGTGGAAAAGCACAAGAAGGCCAACATCCCGGTGCTGGCAAAGTACGCCAAGGACGGCTATGCGATCCTGACTGCGATTCCGAGCTGCACGCTGATGTTCAAGCAGGAGCTGCCGCTGTTATTCCCCAACGAGCCCGACGTGAAGTTGGTGCAAGACGCGATGTGGGACCCGTTTGAGTACTTCATCGCCCGCCACAAGGACGGCCTTTTGAAGACGGACTTCAAGACCGCGCTCGGCAAGGTGAGCTACCACATCCCCTGCCACGGCCGTGTGCAGAACATCGGCAAGAAGACCGAAGAGATGTTCAAGCTGGTCGGCAGCAAGGTCGAGGTGACGCTCAACACCGTCGAGCGCTGCTCGGGGCATGCCGGCACGTACGGCGTGAAGACGAAGTACCACGCGGTGGCGATGAAGATCGGCAAGCCGGTGTTCAGGGCGATGGCCAAGGACGAGCCGGACTTCATCAGCAGCGATTGCGCGCTGGCCGGCCACCA
>JANMHY010000477.1:0-8523 GCA_031375525.1 Burkholderiales bacterium | reverse complement strand
TGGCGATGGAGGTGCGAAAGTTCCTGGATGCCAACGGCTTCATCGACATCGAAACGCCGATGCTGACCAAGAGCACGCCCGAGGGCGCGCGCGACTACCTGGTGCCGTCGCGTGTGCACGACGGCATGTTTTTCGCGCTGCCGCAATCGCCGCAGTTGTTCAAGCAGTTGCTGATGGTGGCCGGCTTCGACCGCTACTACCAGATCACCAAGTGCTTCCGCGACGAAGACCTGCGCGCCGACCGCCAGCCCGAGTTCACGCAGATCGACATCGAGACCTCCTTCCTCACCGAAGAAGAGATCCGCACGATGTTCGAAGGCATGATCCGCAGCACCTTCCATCACGCCATCGGCGTCGAGCTGCCGCCGTTCCCGGTGATGACCTGGACCGATGCGATGCACCGCTACGGCTCCGACAAGCCGGACCTGCGCGTGAAGTTGGAGTTCACCGAGCTCACCGACGTGATGAAGGACGTCGACTTCAAGGTCTTCAGCACGCCGGCCAACGCCAAGGATGGCCGCGTCGTCGCGCTGCGCGTGCCCGGCGGCGCCGAGATGAGCCGCGGCGAGATCGACGGCTACACCGAGTTCGTCAAGATCTACGGCGCCAAGGGCTTGGCGTGGATCAAGGTCAACGAGGCCGGCGCCGGCCGCAACGGGCTGCAGTCGCCGATCGTCAAGAACCTGCACGACGCCGCATTGAACGAAGTCATGAAGCGCACCGGCGCGCGCAACGGCGACCTGATCTTCTTCGGCGCCGACAGGGCCAAGGTCGTCAACGACGGCATCGGCGCCTTGCGCGTCAAGATCGGCCACAGCGAGTTCGGCAGGACCAAGGGCCTGGCGCATGGCGACTGGGAGCCGCTGTGGGTGATCGACTTTCCGATGTTCGAGCACGACGACGAAGCGCAGCGCTGGAACGCCGTGCACCACCCGTTCACGAGCCCGAAAGACGGCCACGAAGACTGGCTCGAAACCGATCCCGGCCGTTGCGTCTCCAAGGCCTACGACGTGGTGCTGAACGGCATCGAGCTCGGCGGCGGCTCGGTGCGGATCCACCGCGAAGAGGTGCAGAGCAAGGTCTTCCGCGCGCTCAAGATCAACGCCGAAGAAGCGAAGCTGAAGTTCGGCTTCCTGCTCGACGCGCTGCAGTACGGCGCGCCGCCGCACGGCGGTATCGCCATCGGCCTCGACCGTTTCGTGATGCTGATGGTCGGCGCCGAAAGCCTGCGCGACGTGATCGCGTTCCCGAAGACGCAGCGCGCGCAGGACTTGCTGACCAACGCGCCCGGCCCGGTGGACGAGAAACAATTGCGTGAGCTGCACATCCGGCTGCGCAACACCGGCGCTGCGGCCTGACGGGTTTGATGGCGAGCACCGCGTCGCCCAGCGCGGCCGAGCGCGTCGCCGAGCTCGATCTGCTGCGCGGCATGGCGGCGTTGTTGATGGTCTTCAACCACGTCGGCTACGCGGCGTTGAACCGCCAGGCGGCGCAGGAAGGCGTGTCTGGCGCGCTCGTCTTTCTCGGCAGCATGGCTCCGGTGCTGTTCTTCTTCGCCACCGGCTTCGGCGGCGGCTTGGCCGCGCGCCCCGGCGCGTGGCGTTCGCTGGCCGACAAGGTGCTGCTGCTGCTGCTGGCCGATCAGTTTCTCGGCTGGACCCTCGGCCGCCCGTTGGGCCTGGACTTCTTCGGCTTCATCGCCGTCAGCATGGTGGCGGCGCGGCTGGTGCTGGGCACGCCGCGTCCGGTGACGGTGGCGGCGCTGGCCATCATCGCCGTGCTGTGGCTGCGCTACGGGGTTGGGCAGAACTGGGTCGCGCCGCCGGGCGACTATGGGCTCGTGCAGTGGCTGGTCGGCGCCACGCCGCACCACGGGGTGTCGTACCCGGCCTCGCCGTGGCTGGCCTATCCGCTGCTCGGTGTGGCGCTGGGCGTGCTCCATCGCCGCCACGCCGGCCGCATCACCGCGCGCGTCTGGGTCGTGATGGCCGTGGCGATCGTCGTCTGCGCGGTCGGCGCGGGCCTGTTGGCCTCGCGCGGCAGCTCGTTTCACCGTTGGGGCAGCGTGGCGGCGGCCTTCTTTGCGCTGTCGGTGGCGGTGCTGCTGTGTGGCCTGGCGGGCAGCGTGGTTTTGACGCGGCGCGCGCCGCGCGTCGCCGCGGCCCTGTCGCTCGGCGGCGTGGCCTCGTTTGCGGTGGTGCCCTGGCACTACGCGATGGTGCGCAGCGGCGCCTTCAGCGCGCAGCACGGCATCGTTTTCTACCTCGCCGTGGCCTGCCTGATCGCTGCGTCGAGCTTCGCCTTGTCGAACGCGTTCGAGCGTGCGGCGGCAGCGCTGTCGCGCTCGCGCCATCGCGGTTGGCTCGTCGTCGCGGCGCTCGTCGTCATCGTGCTGTCGGGCTTTGCCACGTTCGCGTTGGCGCGCAGCGGATTGCCGGCGGCAGCGCAAGGCGCGGCCACGCTCGGCCAGTTGGCGATCGGGCTGCTGTTCGCCTGGCGCGTCGGCCCGTTCGACGCGCGCGTGCCGTCGAGGCCTGTCGTACCGGGCCATTCGAAACCGTGACTCCTGCACAGAGTTGCGCCGCGGCCGGCGCCATGCCCGCTCTCGCTCGCTAGGATGCGGCGCCGAGCGCGTTCGATGTCGAAGACCCCCACCTCCCTCACAGAAGTCGTTGCCGCGAGCGCCGACCGTGCGGCCGCGAGCGTGGTCGCGTCGGCCCGCGAGCATGCCGCATTTCGCGCCAACAACCGTTTCGGCTCGCTCGACGGCCTGCGCGCTTTAAGCGTCGCGGCCGTGATCTGGCATCACAGCGGCGGCGGCATGGTGGCCTCGGAGTGGGCTCAGCACGGCCACCACGGCGTGACGCTGTTCTTCGCCATCAGCGGCTTTCTGATCACGACGCTGCTGCTGCGCGAGAAGGACCGCCATGGCGTGATCGATCTGCGCGCGTTCTATGTCCGGCGCTCGCTGCGCATCTTCCCGCTGTACTACGCGGTGCTGTTGATCTATGTCGTGCTCGTCTTTGCCCTGGAGCGCCAGACCAAAGTCGGACAGGACTTCTTCTCCAACCTGGCCTATTTCGTCAGCTACACCTCGAACTGGTTCGTCGCCCTCGATGGCCGTGTCATCTTCTACTTCTCCTGGTCGCTCGCTGCCGAGGAGCAGTTCTATCTGGTCTGGCCGCCGATGATGAAACGCCTGGGCACGCGCGCGCGTGCGCTGGCCGTCGTGCTCACGGTGGTGGTGGTCATTTCGTTGCTCGACGTGCTGCTGCCGCGCTGGCTGCCGGCGTCGAGCGCCGCGCAGACCGTGCTGCGCGTCGTCCACAACATCCCGCTGGCGATCATCGTCGGTGTTGCTGCGGCGCTGTTGCTGCACGATCCGAAGGGCTTCGCGCGCTGCTGGCCGTGGCTGGCGGCGAGCCGCTGGCACTGCGTGCTGTGGTTGGCGCTGGCGGCGGTGGCCGCGCTGATGCCGGGTGCACCCTGGTTCACGATCCATGTCGCGCTGGCGATGCTCGTCGTGGCCTGCTGCATGCGCGAAGACCACGCCCTGGCGCCGCTGTTACGGCTGCCGGTTTTGGCCTACCTGGGCACGATCAGCTATGGCCTGTACCTGCTGCACATGCTGTGCAAGAACTTTGTCGGCAAGGCCTTTGCGTTGGCCGGGGTCGAGCTCGGCGCGTTCAGCTACTTCTTTGCCACGCTGCTGCTGTCGATCGTCGTCGCCGGCCTGAGCTACCGCTTTTTCGAATCCCGCTTCCTGCGCATGAAGGGCCGCTTCGAGCGCGGCGCTTCGCCCGTGCCGGCACGGGTTTGATTGCAGCGCCGAAGCGGCGTTTCGGCGCAGGCCAGAATGCGGGCTGTGAACCCGCCGTCGCCGCGCCCGCCCAAGATCCCCGAGTCGGTGCTCGTGGTCATCCACACGCCGGCGCTCGACGTGCTGCTGATCGAGCGCGCCGACAAGCCCGGCTACTGGCAGAGCGTCACCGGCTCCAAGGATGCGGTCGATGAGCCGCTCGTGCAGACCTGCGAGCGCGAGGTCGCCGAAGAAACGGCGATCGTCATCGGCAGCGCTGCCGTGCCGCGCCCTGCCTTGCGCGACTGGGGCTTGCAGAACGTCTATGAGATCTACCCCGTCTGGCAACACCGCTACGCCCCCGGCGTGACGCACAACACCGAGCATGTGTTCGGCCTGACCGGGCCCGCGGGCACGCCGGTGTGCCTGAGTCCGCGCGAGCATGTCGCGCACGTCTGGCTGCCGTGGCGCGAAGCGGCCGACCTTTGCTTCTCGCCGAGCAACGCAGAGGCCGTGCTGATGCTGCCGCGCTTCGTCACGGCATGACTCGCCGCGGCATCCTGCACAGCCAACTGCCGCCCGGCGCCGACGAGTCGCGCTTGCGCGTGGTCACCTACAACATCCACAAGGGCGTGCGCGGCGTCGGCCTGCGCAAACGGCTGGAGATCCACAACCTCGGCCTGGGCATCGAAGCGCTCGACGCCGACCTGGTCTTCCTGCAGGAAGTGCGGCTGTACAACGCGCCCGACGCACGGCGTTTCGAGCGCACCTGGTTTGGCTGGCCCGCCGAGGGGCAGGCCGAGTTCCTCGCCCCCGAGGGCTACTCGGCCGCCTACCGCAGCAATGCCGTCACGCGCCACGGCGAGCACGGCAATGCGCTGCTGTCGCGCTGGCCGCTCGGCGACGTCGGCCATCACGACGTCAGCGATCACCGCTTCGAGCAGCGCGGCTTGCTGCACGTGCCGGTGCAGTGGCAGGGTGGCACGGTGCACGCCGTGGTGGCGCACCTGGGGCTGATGCACGCGAGCCGCGTGCGCCAGTTGCAACTGCTGGCGGCGTATGTCGAAGCGGCCGTGCCGCGCGACGAGCCGCTGATCGTCGCCGGCGACTTCAACGACTGGGGCGAGCGCCTCGATGCGCCGATGCAGGCGATGGGCCTGGCGCGCGCCGTCGGCTCGCGCCCGCGCCCGACCTTTCCGTCGCGGGTGCCGGTGTTCGCGCTCGACCGCATCTACACACGACAGTTGCGTTGCCAGCTGACGCATGTGCCGCGCGGCGCGGCGTGGGCGCGCATGTCCGATCACCTGCCGCTGATGGCCGAGTTCGAGCTGGCGCCGCGGGCCGCGCGATGAGCGAACACGCCGTCGCCGGCGAGCCGGCTGTGCTGGCCGAGGGCGAAGCGGTTTTCTCCGGCGGCAACGACGTCACGCTGCTGTCCGGCGGCGACGAGCTGTTCCCGGCGATGCACGACGCCATCGCCTCGGCGCGCGACGAGGTCTGGCTGGCGACCTACATCTTTCACCATGACGACGCCGCGCGGGCGATGGCGCAGTCGCTCGTCGCCGCGGCGCGGCGCGGCGTGCGGGTGCGCGTGGTGGTCGATGGCTTCGGCTCGATGGCCAGCCTGCCGGCGCTGCGCCAGTGGTTCGAAGGCAGCACGGTGGCGCTGGCGGTGTTTCGGCCGCTCGACCGCTGGACGGCCTATCTGCAGCCGGGCCAGTTGCGCCGCCTGCACCAGAAGCTGCTGGTGGTCGATGACGAGCGCGGCTTCGTCGGCGGCATCAACATCATCGACGACCGCGTCGATCTGAATCACGGCCCGACAGTGACGCCGCGCCTGGACTTCGCCGTGGCGCTGCGCGGCCCGGTGGTGCAGCCGGTGGCACAGACCGCGCGTGCGATGTGGACGCGCGCCGCCTTCGGCCACGAGTGGCGCGAAGAATTGATCTCGCTGGCGCGCAGCGCCGAGCCGCTGTCGGGCGCGCGCTCGCTGCTGCAGCAACTGCGCATCGTGCCGCGCCCGCGCGCACCCGCGGCCGAGGCGCTGCTGCCGGTGCGCGCCGCGTTCGTCGTCCGTGACAACCTGCGCCAGCGCCGCGCCATCGAGCGCAGCTACATCCACGCGCTCGAAGATGCGCGCACGCGCATCGACATCGTCTGCCCGTACTTCTACCCCGGCCGCATCTTTCGCCGCACGCTGCGCGGCGCGGCGCAACGCGGCGTGCGCGTGCGCTTGCTGCTGCAGGGCAAGCTCGACTACCGCATGGCCGGCCTGGCGGCGCAGGTGCTGTACGACGAGCTGTTGTCGCACGGCGTGCTGATCTTCGAGTACATGCCGGCCTTCCTGCACGCCAAGGTGGCGCTGGCCGACGACGACTGGGCCACGGTCGGCAGCTCGAACATCGACCCGCTGTCGCTGCTGCTCAACCTCGAAGGCAACGTCGTCGTCCGCGACGCGCGCTTTTCCGCGTCGCTCGCCGCCGCGTTCGAGCAGGCCTTGACGGCATCGCGTGAAGTCACCGCACCGCCGGTGCCGCGCGGCTGGCTGGCAACGCTGCGCCGCGGCTTTGTGGCCTGGACCGCGCATTGGGTGATGCGCGTTGCGGGGCTGAGCGGCCGGTATTAGACCCACCCCCGGAGCGGCTCCGCCGCCTCCCTTTTAAGGAGGCACCGCCAGCGGCCTGGCAGAGCCAGATCCGCGGCTTTCGGCGGCGGAGGCTGGCTTGCTTACCGCAACGTCTTGCCGAAGCAGCAACTCGTCGGATCACCAACGTAGTTGCCGTACGGCGGGATGCGGCGCCAGCCGGCGGCGCGGTACAGCGCGGCGGCGGGTTTTTGGCGCGTGCCGGTTTCGAGCAACAGCCGGCGGTAGCCGAGCGCCAGCGCATCAGCTTCCAGGCGCGCCAGCAGCGCGCGGCCGACGCCCTCGCGGCGAGCCAGCGGTGTGACGAACAAGCGCCGCAACTCGCCGCGCTGGCCATCGAGCCGGCGCAGCGCGCCGCAGCCCACGGCCACGCCTTCGCGCCAGGCCAGCAGATAGACCTCGCGCTCGCCGAGCGGCGTGTTGGTCGGCGCCGGGCTGCCGGGCGCGAACAGTTCGGGATAGAGCGTGCGGGCTTCGCGCGCGGCTTCGGCCAGCAGGGCCAGGGCCTGCAGATCCATCGGATCGACGGGTTCGATGACCAGCGGCGCGATCACCGCCTCCATCAGCGCAGAGTCGGTCATCGGGGCAGCATGCTCGCAAACAGGCACAGCGCGGAGAGTTCGCGTTCGACGTCGAGCGGGAAGCCGCGCCGGCCTTTGCGGCGGTCGTTGAGCAGGTTCTCGAACACGTCGTCGCGGTGTTCCGGGTCCGGCCAGGCGTCGACGATCGAGTTGATGACGCGTGCATAGCGCTGCATCGTGATCACCGGCCGCAGCTCTTCCGGCAGTTCGGCCAGCCACGTCATGCTGCGCCCGGTGAGGGCGCGGTCGGTTGCCAGCGTCTTGCGCCGCACCCGGGCCCAGTACTCGGGGCTGAGATGCGAGGCCATCGCGGCGTCGATTTCGTCGAGCGCTTCGCGCGCGGACTCGATCGACACCGGCTCGAACTCCATCATCCCGGACGCGCGGGGGACGTAAGCGGTTTTTGACGGGACACGGCGCTTGGCAGACATGGCTCGCACTATTTTGTTCGGGCCCCGCGACGAGCCGGCGGCAATGTGTCACGCCCGCACGGGCTTTTAAGCGCCCCCAGACCTGCCGCTTTGCGTCAGGCCCCCCGAGGGGGTCAAGGAAACTTGGGAGCGGCCCGGCGTTTCCTTGAGAGCACTGATGTGGGGCAAAGTCCGGCGCAGTTCGGCGTGCGCGGCCAGTCGCCCCACATCGATGCCGCGCCAGTTGCGCAAGTTCACATCCGACAGCTCGGCCAGCAGCGCGCGCTCGGGCTCGTTGCGCGCCAGGCCCAGCGCTTCGAACAGCGCCGCCACGGCCACCTCGCAGGCGCGGGCGTTGTTGCCGTCGTCTATTTTCAGCGCCAGCCCCCAGCCCGCTTCGGGCAGCGCCGCGCAGTACATGCCTTCGGCGCCGACCTTGCAGAACACACGCTCGCCGAACAGGGCCATGACGCGCGTGTCGAAGCGTGCGCTGCCGCCGACCATGAACGGCGACGCCGCCACCGCGGCCCGCAATCGCCGCGCTGCTGCCGCGCGGCCGGGGGTCAGGCCGTGGCCGGTGGCGACGCGTGCAAACGCGTGCGCGAGTCGTCTCAACGCGATGCCGAAGGTCGGGATGGAGCAGCCATCGGTGGCGCGCGGCGCCGTGGCCAGGTTGCAGCCGGTGGCGTTCTCGACGGCGGCAGTGATCTCGCGCATCAGCGCGTGCCCGGGCTCGACGTAGCCGCTGAGGAAAGCGCGGTGGTCGCGGTTGCCGGCGATCACGCAAGCGACGCAAACGAGCCCGGCATGTTTGCCGGAACAGTTGTTGTGCAGCGCGCTCGGTGTCGCGCCCGCAGCGGCCAGCGCCAGTTTGGCCGCTTCGTTGTACGGCCAGTGCGTGCCGCATTCGAGCACGCGCTCGTCGAAGCCAGCCTTGGACAGCACCCCGGCAGCGGTCTGCACATGCGCGGCCTCGCCGTCGTGCGAGGCGCAGGCCAGCGCCAGTTCGTCGTCGGTGAGACCAAAACGGTCGGCAGCGCCGCTGTCCACCAGCGGCAGGGCTTGCAGGATCTTGATCGCCGAGCGCGC
>JANMHY010000453.1:0-1923 GCA_031375525.1 Burkholderiales bacterium | reverse complement strand
GACCGGCCCGGAGTTCGATACGTTCGTCGAGGACGAGTTCGCCGGGCTGCGCGCGATCATGGCCAAGTCCGGGATGATCTGAGCGTGAGGTTGCAAGCGCTCGTCGGCGCGGGCACGGCGCTGCTCGGCCTGGGCATGATGGGCGGCGCGGCAATGATTCCCGGCGAAGCGGGCTACGGTGGCGTCGGTCCGAACTTCCTGCCGTGGGTCGTGTCGATCGCGCTCGCGCTGTGCGGCGTGCTGCTGCTGGCCGAAGCTCTGCGCGGCGGCTTTCGTGAGATGGAGGAACCTTCGGGTGCAGCGCAAGGCCACTGGCCCGGCTTCGCATGGGTTTCGGCCGGGCTGCTCGCCAACGCCGCGCTGATCACGACGCTCGGCTTCATCCTCAGCTGCACGCTGTGCTTCGTGCTCGCGGTGCGCGGCTTCAAATCCGCCGAGGGCCGGCTCAATCTGAGCGTCGGCGCATGGCTCAAAGACGCGGCGATCGGCTTTGCGATCGCGGCGCCGGTGTATTGGATGTTCACCAAACTGCTGGCGATCAACCTGCCTGGGCTGACTTCAACCGGGTGGATCTGAGTGCTCGAAATCTGGAACCAACTCCTCGGCGGCTTTGCCACCGCCGGCACGCCGGTCAACCTGTTGTGGGCGCTCGTCGGCTGCACGCTCGGCACGGCGGTTGGCGTGCTGCCCGGCATCGGGCCAGCGACGGCGGTGGCGATGCTGCTGCCGATCACGCTCAAGGTCGAGCCGACGGCGTCGATGATCTTCTTTGCCGGCATTTACTACGGCGCGATGTACGGCGGCTCGACGACCTCGATCCTGCTCAACACGCCGGGCGAATCGGGCTCGATGGTCACCGCCATGGAAGGCAACAAGATGGCCAAAAGCGGGCGCGCGGGTGCAGCGCTGGCAACGGCCGCCATCGGCTCGTTCGTTGCCGGCACGATCGCCACCATCGTCGTCACGCTGTTCGCGCCGGCGGTAGCCGAATGGGCGGTCAAGCTCGCCGCACCCGAATACTTTTTGTTGATGCTGCTTGCGTTCTGCACCGTCAGCGCTGTGCTCGGCAAGAGCACGCTGCGTGGCCTCACGTCGCTGTTCATTGGCTTGGCGATGGGCTTGGTGGGCCTCGATCAGATATCGGCGCAGGCGCGCTACACCGGCGGCGTGCCCGAGCTGCTCGACGGCCTCGAAGTCGTGCTGATTGCGGTCGGCCTCTTTGCGGTGGCCGAGGCTTTGTACGCGGTGCTTTATGAAGGCCGCGTCGAAGCATCGCAGAACCACATGAGCAAGGTCCACATGACGCGCCAGGAGTGGGCGCGCTCATGGCCGGCGTGGTTGCGTGCCACCGGCATCGGCATTCCGTTCGGCTGCATCCCGGCCGGCGGCAGCGAAATCCCGACCTTCCTCAGCTACGCCACCGAGAAGAAGCTGTCGAAACACAAGGACGAGTTCGGCACGGTGGGCGCGATCGAAGGCGTGGCCGGGCCCGAGGCCGCCAACAACGCCGCGATCACGGCGACGCTGATCCCGCTGCTCACACTCGGCATTCCGACCTCGAACACCACCGCCGTGCTGCTCGGCGCGTTCCAGAACTACGGCATCCAGCCCGGGCCGCAGTTGTTCGACAAGAGCGCGGCGCTGGTCTGGGCGCTGATCGCGTCGCTGTACATCGGCAACGTGATGCTGCTGATCCTGAACCTGCCGCTGGTGGGGCTGTGGGTCAAGTTGCTGAAAATTCCGAAGCCGCCGCTGTATGCCGGCATCCTGATCTTCGCCACCGTCGGCGTTTACGGCATGCGGCAATCGGCGTTCGATCTGGTGTTGCTGTATGCGATCGGCCTGCTCGGCGTCGTCATGCGGCGCTTCGATTTCCCGACGGCGCCGGTGGTGGTCGGCATGATCCTCGGGCCGCTCGCAGAA
>JANMHY010000420.1:0-7469 GCA_031375525.1 Burkholderiales bacterium | reverse complement strand
CCGCGCTGCAGCCGCTGCTCGAGTCGCTGGCCGACGACGGCGCGCTCGATGCGTTGCCGCTGCAACTGCGCCGTGCCGACGGCCAACCACGCGACTGCCTGGTCAGCGCCGACCCGCTGCAGATCGATGGCGCCGCGCACGTGTTCTGCATCGTCCGCGACATCACCGAACAGTTGGCCCGTGAAGCGGCCTTGCGCAGCGGCTACGACGCCTTGACGGCGCAGCTCGCGCAGGCCCAGCGCGAGCGCGACGCCGCCCGTGAGCGCCAGGCCCGCGCGCAAGAGGCGCTCACCGAGTTCACACGCGGCGTGGCCCATGACCTGAAAGCGCCGCTCCACGCCGTGCAAGGCTTCGCCGGCCTGCTGCGCGACCGCGTGCAGGCCGGGCGGTCGCAAGAGGCGGTGGAGTACCTGACGCACATCGACCGCGCGGCACAGCGCATGACGGCCATGATCGGCGCGCTGGCGCGCCTGGGTCAGGTGACGCAGCAGACCCTGGTGCGGCAGACCGTGGACATGGCCCGACTGGTCGAAGACACCTGCGCACTGATCGCCGCAGCCCATCCCGAAACCGCACGGCGTTTCGCATCGCGGCACTGCCCACCGCGCAGGCCAACCCGGACCTCGCGGCACAGGTCTGGCAGAACCTGCTCGACAACGCCGCCAAATACAGCGCCCGCGCCGCCGAGGCCAAGGTCGCAGTGGACAGCTTTGCCGACGATCGCGGCACCTGGTACCGCGTCATCGACAACGGCGCCGGTTTCGACCGTGACAAGGCCGAGCGGCTGTTTCAGCCATTTGCACGCATGCACTCGAGCCAGCAGTTCGAAGGCACCGGCGTTGGCCTGAGCTTGGTGCAGCGCATCGTCGACCACCACGGCGGAGAGATCCGCATGCGCAGCGCGCCGGGGGTCGGCACGGTGGTCGAGTTCACGCTCGATGCGCCGCGCGTTTGAGGGCTGCGGTTACGCTTCGTCGATGGCTTCGACATACAGCCAGCGGCCGTCCACACGCTCGAAGCGGCTGAGTTCATGCAGCCGCTCGGCGCGCCCGCCCTGCTTGCTGCGAGCGACGAACTCGACTGTCGCATGGTCGCCGTCGATCGGCGTGTGGCGCCGCACCTCGAGGCCAATCCAGCGCAGCCCCGGCGGCGGCGGCGCCACGCTCGGAGGCCGCGTGTGCGGATGCCAGGTGTCCTGCAAGTAAGCGTGCAAGCCGAACACATGCGCGCTGTAGCGCGAGCGCATCAGTGCTTCGGCGGTCGGCGCCATCAGATGCAACGGGCCTGCATGAAAGCGGCCGCAGCAGGCTTCATAGCCCGCCGCGCCGCCGCACGGACACGGGTCAACGGCTACCGTCTTGGCCATGATTTGCGAATGCAGATCGCAGCGCACGCTCCGCTTCGTCCAGGCTGTCGGCGCCGATCAGCAGTTGCTGGATCTGCGCCGGCGGCTGTACTTCAGCGTCGGTGCATCGTCGAGCGCTGCATCGTCCTCGGCCACCGCCGCCGGCGCCTGAACGACGGTGAACCAGCGGCTGCGCTGGCCGAAGCGCTGGTCGTTCAGCCACGCGACAAACGCCGGGAACAGATCGTTGCGGCTGTCGAGCGTGGCGGTGACGATGATCCCGCGCTTGACCTGCGACCACAGCGCGCCGGGCAGCTTGCTCAGCTAAGCCGAGACGACGCCGACGAGGCCGAGCGCGATCGCACCGGCCACGACCAGGTTGCTCAGTTGCGAACGAATAGTCTCGATGACATCGTTCCACATGAAGCGATGCTAGCTCGCGCAAAGCAAAACGCCGCAGCCCGGAAGGGCTGCGGCGTTGTCGTGTTGGTAGGCGCGATTGGACTCGAACCAACGACCCCCACCATGTCAAGGTGGTGCTCTAACCAGCTGAGCTACGCGCCTGGGAGAACCAAATTCTAGCAGCGAAAAATGGGGGCTAACGTCTTCGCGCTGCGCGCACGCCACTGACCTGCGCCACTTGCTTCAAGACCTGCGACAGGCGCTCGGTGCTGGCCACTTCCACCGTGAAGGTCATCCACGCGGTGACGGCGCCACCGCCGCGCACGCTCTGCGTGTGCGCGCCGGTGACGTTGACTTTTTCCTTGGCGAAGACTTCGGTGATGTCGCGCAGCAGGCTCGGCCGGTCTTGCGCTTCGACGAGCACGTCGATCGGGTACAGCGCGCCCTCGCCTTTGCTCGCACCCCACTCGACGGCGATCACACGGTCCGGCGAATGCGCTCGCATGTGGCTCAGGTTGCTGCAGTTTCTGCGGTGGATGGCCACCCCTTTGCCGCGGGTGACGAAGCCGTCGATCTGGTCGGGCGGCGCCGGGCGGCAGCAGCGCGCCAGGCTGGTCATGAGCGAATCGACGCCGACGACGAGCACGCCGCCGCGGCGCGACGCATCGCCGGCACGCGAGCGTTTGATCAGCGGCGCTTCTTCGGTGGGTGCAGGCTCGGCGGGCCGCAGCAACTGCTCGATGTGGCGCAGCGAAAACTCTTCCTTGCCCACCACCTCGTACAGCGCATCGGCCGACTTGAAGCCGAGCTGTTCGGCGAGCTCGTCGCGCAGGGTCGCGGTCTTGCCTTCGCGCTGCAGCAGCTTCTCGACCAGTTCGCGTCCGCGCGCGATCGTCTGCCGCTGCGCCTGAGCGTTGAACCAGGCCCGTACCTTGGCACGCGAGCGCTGGCCGGCGAGGTAGCCGAGTTCGGGGTTCAGCCAGTCGAGCGACGGCCCGCCCTCCTTGGCCGCGGTCACCTCCACGGTCTGGCCGTTGGCCAGCGCCGTGTTGAGCGGCACCATCGCGCCATCGACGCGCGCGCCGCGGCAGCGGTGGCCGAGGTCGGTGTGCAGCGCATAAGCAAAGTCCACCGCCGTCGAGCCGGCGGCGAGTTCGACCACGGTGGCCTGCGGCGTGAAGACGTAGATGCGCTCGTCGGCTGCGCCGAGCGAAGGCGCTGCTGAGAAATCGCGCTCCCAGGCCAACAACTGCCGCAGCACCGCTTTCCTCGCCAGGGCAATGCGCTCGTCGTTGCCGGTGCGCGGGCCGCCCTCCTTGTAGGCCCAATGCGCGGCAACGCCGAACTCGGCATGCTCGTGCATCGCCCGCGTGCGGATCTGGATCTCGATCGCTCGGTCTTCGTCGTTGAGGATCACGGTGTGCAGCGACTGGTAGCCGTTGGCCTTGGGCTTGGCGATGTAGTCGTCGAACTCGCTGTCCACCGCGGGCCAACGCTCGTGCACGCGCGCCAGCACGGCGTAGCAGGCATCGACGTCGGCAACAACGACGCGCAGCGCCGCCAGGTCCATCACCTGCCCGAGCGCGAGTTGCTTGCCGTGCATCTTTTTCCAGATGCTGTAGAGGTGTTTCGGCCGGCCTTGCACTTCGGCGGCCAGGCCATGCGTTGTCAGGAAAGCCGCCAGCGTGGCGCGAAAGGTTTCCACCGCGGCTTCACGGCCGGCGCGCGTTTCGTCGAGGCCTTTGGCGACCTGCCTGTAGTCGTCGGGCTCGAGGAATCGAAACGCCAGGTCTTCGAGCTCCCACTTGATCTGCCAGATGCCCAGCCGGTTGGCCAGCGGCGCAAACACGGTCTGCGATTCGCGGGCCACGTCGGTCGGGCACGGCACACGCGCCGCGGCGTGCCAGCGCAGCGTTTGCAATCGCGAGGCCAGGCGCAGCAGCACCACGCGCAGGTCGCGCGAGAAGGCCAGCAGCATCTTGCGCACGCGCTCGGTTTGTGCGGCCTGCGCTTGCGCATCGCCGACCGCTGCGGCGCCGCGCGCAGCGCGCTGGATTTGCACGAGCTTGCGGGTGTTCTCAACCAGGCTCGCATACGACGGGCCGAAGGCTTTGCTGACCACTTCCTCGGGGCGCTGCAGCCAGTCACCGGCATAGACGAGGTAGGCCGCGGCCTGCATCGCCGGCGCGGCGCCGATCGCGGCGAGGATCGCGGCCACGCCGTCGGCATGCGCCAGAGCGTTCTCGCCGGTGTCGAGCGCGTGCTCGGCGAGCAGCGGCTCGGCGAAGGCACGCGCTCGCGTCAGTGCGGCGTTGCCGTCGCTGTCGGCGTCGGACGCCAGCGCGACGATCGGCGCCGTGTCGTTGGGTCGCGCAAAAGCAACCGTTGTTTTCATGCGGCCGTGGTCTTCATGGCGACAGCAAGAAGTCGCGCACTGCCGCCACCTGCTCGGACTGCACGAGCATCGGCGCATGGCCGACGCCGTCGAACTGCATGAGCTGCGCGCGCGGGCCGCGCTGCGTCATCGCTTGCGCTGTCGCCGCCGACAGCAAGTCGCTGTCGGCACCACGCAGTAGCAGCGTCGGCAGTCGCAGTGAATCCCAGGCCTGCCACAGCAGCGCTTCGCCGGCTTGCGCCATCGCCGGCGTCACGGCCTTGAACGGCAGCGCGATCGATGGATCGGAGCGCGGCTTGAAGACACCGCCGTCATGCTGCAGTTGCGGCTCGGTCAGCGCCAGCCACTGCGCGCGCGTGTGCGGGCCGAAGCCTTGCGAGATCTCCCACAGCGCGTCCGCGGCCTCGTCGAGCGTCGGCCACTGCGCCGCTCGCCCGACGTAGCCGCCGATGCGCGCAATGGCCGCAGGCTCGATCGTCGGCCCGACGTCGTTGATGACGAAGCGCCTCAGCGGCGAGCCTTTCAATGCGGCGACACCGAGGCCGATCAAGCCGCCCATCGACGTGCCGACCCAATCGACTTCTTTCGCATTCAGCCGCGCCAGCAGCGTCACCATGTCGGCCACGTACTGCGGCACCGCATAGGTCATCGGGTCGGCCAGCCACGCCGATCGGCCACGGCCGACGACGTCCGGGCAGACCACGCGGTACTCGTTGCACAGCGCGCGCGCCAGCGCGTCGAAGTCGCGGCCCTGGCGCGTCAGGCCGTGCGCGCAGACGAGCACGCGCGGGTTAGCAGCGTCACCCCACTCCCAATACGCCATGCGGTGCAAGCCGCGATTGTCCAGACACTGCACATGGTTGAGGCGCGGTTCGTTCGTCATTCTCTGGCTCCGTCTTGATAATCGATGCTAACAACGAGAGGAAGGCCATCATGCTCACAGGAAAAACAGCGCTCGTCACCGGCTCGACCAGCGGCATCGGATTGGGCATTGCCAAGTCGCTGGCGATGCATGGCGCCAACGTCGTCTTGAACGGCTTCGGCGATGTCGATGCCGCCAAGGCCGAGTTCCGCGACATCGATGCCGAGATCGGCTACCACCCGGCCGACATGAGCAAGCCCGAGCAGATCGCCGACATGATCGCGTACGCGCAGCGCACGCTCGGCCACCTCGACATCCTGGTCAATAACGCCGGCATCCAGCATGTGGCGGCGGTGGAGGACTTTCCACCCGAGAAGTGGGACGCGATCATCGCCATCAACCTGACCTCGGCGTTTCACACCACGCGCCTGGCGCTGCCGGGCATGAAGGCCAGCGGTTGGGGCCGCATCATCAACGTCGCCTCGACGCACGGCCTGGTGGCGTCGCCGCAGAAGAGCGCCTACGTGGCCTCCAAGCATGGGCTGATCGGCTTCACCAAGTCTATTGCGCTCGAAACCGCCACCACCGGTATCACCGTCAACGCGATCTGCCCGGGCTGGGTGCTGACGCCGCTGGTGCAAAAGCAGGTCGATGCGCGCGCCGCCGCGGAGGGTGTGGACGATGCCGAGGCGAAGCGCCGCTTGCTCGCCGAGAAGCAGCCCTCGTTGCAGTTCACGACGCCGGAGCAGCTCGGCGAACTCGCCGTCTTCCTGTGCACGCCAGCCGCCGACAACATTCGCGGCGCCGCGTTCAACGTGGACGGCGGCTGGGCAGCGCAATAGATCCTTTGCAGACAGCGCGAACGCCGCGGGACGCCGCGCCGGGCCGCTCCCAAGCAAGGCCCGCGAGCCCCTTTGGGGGCGCGGCGCACGGATGCGAAGCAGCCCGCGCCGGGGGCGGTCATTTCGTCATTTGCGCCGAGCCACTCACCGTCGCGGTGACATCGCCCTTCCCCGCTTCGGTCGGCAGTGCTTCGTCCGATGCCTGCATCGTCTTCGCCCGCGACATCATCGCCGGCACCGGCCCGCCGCCTTGCTCGTTGGTGGCGACATTGACCTCGCGCACCGTATAGCCGCCGTAGCCGAACTGCTGACTCATCTGCTGCGCCTTGGCGCGCCAGTCGGCGATGGCCCGCGCCGTGACCTCGGCCTCGACCTTGTCGCGCACTTCCTTCGACAGCGTGTAGCCGACGCGGGCGATGCTCATCGTCGAAACGCGCCCGGTGAGTTGGGCAATGGCTGCGGCATCCTTGCCCTGCACCTGCAACTCGGCCGTGCCTTGCCAGCCGATGATCGTCGGCTGTCCGCTCGTCTTTGGGTTGCCGTAGCGCGGGTAGAGCGAGAAGTTGCCGGTCTGCACTTCCGCCTGCCCGGGCTTGGCGATCTTCCTGGCTTCGGCGAGCGCGGCATCGAGCGCCTGCTTCAGCGCCGACTGCACCGCCTTCGCATCGACGCCGTCGCGCGTCGTGCTGAAGACCACGCCGAGCACGTCCTTGGTGACCTCGACCGACGCTGTCGTCGTCAGGTTGAGCACCCCCGAAACCGGGGGCTGCACTTGCGCCGCAGCGCCGCCGACGGCGAGGGCAGCGGCCAGCGTCAGCGTGGCGCGATGAAGGGTTCTGACTTTCTTGGGCATGCAGGTCTCCGAGTGAAAGAGGCGGTTTGCGGGTGCTTGGCCAACGCGCCGCAGCCGTGAACTATGGAACGGCAAGACTTGTAACTTGAAGTCAGGCACCGTTTTTTGGGGCTCCCAACTTGTAACATGCGCCGCAGTTACAAATCCCTGGAGTCGCTGACCGATGAACGCCCCCGCCAACGCCCGAGCCGACCGAGTCGTCGTCGTCGATGACGACGCCCGCATCCGTGACCTGCTGCGCCGCTACCTGACGCAAGAAGGCTTCGAGGTCCTGCTGGCCGAAGACGCCAAGGCGCTGAACCGGCTGCTGACGCGCGAGACGATCGACCTGATTGTGCTCGACCTCATGCTGCCCGGCGAAGACGGCCTGTCGATCTGCCGCCGCCTGCGCGCCGCCAACGACACCACGCCGATCATCATGCTCACAGCCAAGGTCGAAGACGTGGACCGCATCGTCGGCCTCGAAGTCGGCGCCGACGACTACCTGCCCAAGCCCTTCAACCCGCGCGAGCTGCTGGCCCGCATCCACGCCGTGCTGCGCCGCCGCCCGGCGATGGAAGCGCCGGGGGCGCCGTCGAAGGAAGCGCAGACCGTCACCTTCGGGCCGTTCGAGTTCGACCTGTCGCTGCGCCGCTTGCAAAAAGACGGCGAGCAGATCGCTCTCACGACCGGCGAGTTCTCGATGCTGAAGGCGCTGGTGCGGCATCCTCGCCAGCCTCTCTCCCGCGACAAGCTGGCGCAACTGGCGCGCGGCCGCGAGTTCGAGCCTT
>JANMHY010000417.1:0-2992 GCA_031375525.1 Burkholderiales bacterium | reverse complement strand
CACTTGCGATTGCAGATCGAGCAGGTGGCGCTGGCGCCGTTGGCCGACGAATGCGTGGCGCTGATGCAGGCGCAAGCGGCCGGCGCACGGGTCAGCGTGACATGCGAGATGGAGGGCGGCGTTGCCGTGCGCGCCGACCGCACGCGGTTGAAGCAGGTCCTGCTCAACCTGCTGTCCAACGGCGTCAAGTACAACCGCGCCGGCGGTGGGGTGACGCTGCGCGCGCGCAGCGACGGCGCGCTGGCGGCGATCGAAGTCGCCGACTGCGGCCTGGGCATCGCCGCCGAGCACCTGGGCCGCGTCTTCGAGCCGTTCCAGCGCGGCGGGCACGGCCACTCGTCGATCGAGGGCACGGGCATCGGGTTGGCGGTGTGCAAGTCGCTGGTCGAGCTGATGGGCGGCACAATCGAGGTGAAAAGCACGCCGGACCAAGGCTCGCTGTTCAGCGTGCGCCTGCCTCAGTGACGACCCCTCGCTCGCTACGCGAGCACTCCCCCGAGGGGAGAGTCAGGCCGACGCTTGGGAGCGGCCCGGCGCTGGCCTGACATCGCGTCCCTACAATTGCGCCCATGCCGCAAACCAAAGCCCGTTCCGCCGCCATGATGGCGTCGGTGGACGATGTCGAGGCGCAGTTCTACGAGGCGCTGCAGCGCGGCGACATCGAGCGCCTGATGAGCGTCTGGTCCGATGACGACGACGTGGCCTGCGTGCATCCGGGCGGACCACGCATCGTCGGCCACGGCGCGGTGCGGGCCTCGTTCGATGCGATGTTCGCCAACGGGCCGATCCCGGTGCGGGCGCAGCAGGTGCGCCGCGTCGACAACGCGGGCTGCGCGGTGCATCACGTCCTCGAGCGCGTCGACATCAGCACCGCCGAAGGCACGCAGACGGCGTGGGTGCTGGCCACCAACGTCTTCTTCAAGACGACGCAGGGCTGGCGCCTCGTGCTGCACCACGCCAGCCCCGGCTCGCCGCGCGAAGCGCAGGAGATCGTGGCCGACGCGCCATCGACGCTGCATTGAACCTCGCGTCTTATCGCGCGCCATGGTGGCTGCCGGGGGGGCATGCACAAAGCATCTGGCCGGCGCTCGTTTCACGCCACCATTCGGGCGCCACGCCGCAGTACGTGCGCGAGCGTTGGGACACGCCCGACGGCGACTTCATCGACGTTGATATCCAAGCCGCGCCGCAAGCCGACGCGAACTGGCTGGTCATGTTCCACGGCCTCGAAGGCTCGTCGCGCAGCCAGTACGCCGAAGGCTTCGCGCGCGAGGCCGCCGCGGCGGGCCTGCACTTCGCGGTGCCGCACTTTCGCGGCTGCTCGGGCGAGTTGAACCGCGCGCCGCGCGCCTACCACTCGGGCGACTTCGAAGAGATCGGCTGGATCCTGGCGCGCCTGCGCGCGCGCAGCGCCGCCCCGCTGCTCGCCGCCGGCATCTCGCTCGGCGGCAACGCGCTGCTGCGCTGGGCCGAAGAAGCGGGTCACAGCGCCGCACAGACGGCGCGCGCCGTGGCGGCGGTGTGCTCGCCGATCGACCGGGCCGCCGGCGGCCACGCCATCGGCCGCGGCTTTTCGCGCCTGACCTACACGCGCATGTTCCTGGCCTCGATGAAGCCGCGCGCGCTGGCCAAGTTGAGTCAGCATCCGGGCCTGTTCGACCGCCAACGCCTGCTCGCCGCGCGCGACCTCTACGAGTTCGACAATGTCTTCACCGCGCCGCTGCACGGCTTTGCCAGCACCGAGGACTACTGGGAGCGCGGTTCCGCCAAGCCGCTGTTGCACACCATCCGCATCCCGGCGCTGGTGGCCAACGCGCGCAACGATCCGTTCGTGCCGGCAGCCTCGCTGCCGCGGCAAAGCGATGTCGGCTCGCACGTCACGCTGTGGCAGCCCGAGCATGGCGGCCATGTGGGCTTTGTCAGCGGTGCGTGGCCGGGTCATGTACAAGCGATGCCCAAGGCCGTGCTCAACTGGTTGAACACCTGACATGGACGCCATCGTCGAAGCCGCATTGAAGAAGTGGCCCAACGTGCCGGCCTGCTATGGCTGGCTCGCGCTCGACGCGCGCGGCGACTGGTACATGCGCGACGACCGCGTGCAGGCCGCGGGGCCGTTTCCGCGCGTCAAGGGCAGCCGCATCGAGCACGGCAAGCTGATCGACTTCATCGCCCGCAACTACGAGCACGACGCGGCCGGCGCCTGGTTCTTCCAGAACGGCCCGCAGCGCGTCTATGTCGAGCTTGAAGCAGCGCCGTGGGTGTGGCGCGTCGGCGCTGACTTTTCGTTGACGACGCACACCGGTCTGCCGGCCAGCGCACGCACCATCTGGCTCGACGAGCACGGCCGCTTGTTCATCGACAGCGAGATCGGTCTGGGTCTCGTGCACACGCAAGACATGCATGAAGCCGCGCGCGCCGTCGAGGCCGGCGTCTGGAAACCGCAGCCGCTGCGATTTGCGTCGATGGCGGCGCGCTTCGGCCACATGTTGAGCCCGCAAGCCGCACAACGCGGCGCATGAAAAAAGCCGGCGCAGCGGCCGGCTCGTCGTCGCTGCAGCGCTGGTGCTACTTGGCGTTGGCCACCATGTAGCTGACCACCGCCTTGATCTCGTCCTCGGTGGCCGCCGCCGCGCCGCCCTTGGGCGGCATCGCGCCCTTGCCCTTGATGACGCTGGCCGTCAGGCCATCGACACCCGCGGCCAGGCGCGGCGCCCAGGCCGCCTTGTCGCCGATCTTCGGTGCGTTGGCCACGCCGGCGATGTGGCAAGCCGAGCAGATGCTGGTGTAGAGCGCCGGTGCGGCGTCGCTCTTCGCGGCCGCAGCCGCCGGCGCCGCGGTGGCCACCACCGCCGTGGCCGCGGCCACCGGTGCGGCGGCTGCCATCGCCGCGACGGGCGCAGCCGCTGCGGCCGGCACTGCATCGGTTGCAGCGGCCGTCGCCGGCGCGGGCATCTTCGGCTCCGGCAACGTGCCGCCGGCCTGGTTGGCCATG
>JANMHY010000373.1:0-4084 GCA_031375525.1 Burkholderiales bacterium | reverse complement strand
CACCAAGTTCGGCGAGATGGAAAGCAAGGACGCGCTGAAGCGCCGCATCGACGAAGCGGCGAAATACGCGCCGCTCGATCAGCTCGCGCTGTCGCCGCAGTGCGGGTTCTCGAGCACGGTCCATGGCAACAACATCGCCGTCGAAGCGCAGCGCGCCAAACTACGATTGGTCGTCGAAACCGCTGCCGAAGTTTGGAAGTGAAGTCTGGAAATGAACCGAGGAGACCCAACAATGAAATCCTTTGCCCTTGCCCTGCTCGCCGCCGCTGCGATTCCGGCTGCCGCGCAGGACGTGACGCTGAAGTTCCACCACATCTGGAACCCGCAGGCGATGGCCGCGGTGAACGTGATCACGCCGTGGTGCGACAAGATCGCCAAGGAATCGGCCAACAAGATGAAGTGCCAGGTGCTGCCGGCGATGAGCGGCGGCGGCACACCGCCGCAACTGGTGGACCGCGTCAAGGACGGTGTCGACGACGTGACGATCACGCTGCCGGGCTACACCGCGGGCCGCTTCCCGATGATGGAAGTCTTCGAGCTGCCGTTCATGACCAACTCGGCCGAGGTCGGTGCGCGCGCGGCCTGGGACTACCTGAACAAGAACGCCAAGGCCGAGTTTCCGGGCACCAAGATTCTTGCGACGTGGGTCCACGACGAAGGCTATGTGCACACCAAGGACAAGGCGATCAAGACGCTGGCCGACTTCAAGGGCCTGAAGATGCGCGCGCCGACGCGGCAGACCAACAAGCTGCTCGCCGCGCTCGGCGCCTCGCCGGTCGGCATGCCGCTGCCTGCCATCCCCGATGCAGTCAGCAAAGGCACGATCGACGGCTTCCTGTTGCCGTGGGAGGTGATGCCGTCGCTGAAGCTGCAGGAGATGGTCAAGTTCCACAGCGAGACCGACCCGACGCGCCCGGCGCTGTACAGCGCGGTCTTCGTCTTCGCGATGAACCAGGCCAAGTACGACAGCCTGCCGGCGGACCTGAAGAAGGTCATCGACGACAACAGCGGCGCGCCGTTGTCACAGCAGATCGGCAAGATCTGGGACGGCAGCCAGGCCGCAGGCCGCAAGGCCGCGCAGGACCGCGGCAACACCTTCACGATGATCCCGGCCAGCGAACTCGACAACTGGGTCAAGGCCAGCGCGCCGCTGTACGACGAATGGGTAGCCGACATGGACAAGCGCGGCGCCAACGGCAAGGCGTTGTTGTCTGAAGCACGCGAGTTGCTCGTCAAGTACAAGAAGTAGGCGCCGCCCCTGCTCACGCTCCTGCGCCGCCTGGCCCACGCTTTCGCCTTGACGGGCGCGGCCACGGCGCTGGCGGTGGCGCTGACCACGGTTGCCAGCGTGGCGCTGCGCGCGCTGACCTCGCGGCCGATTCAGGGCGACATCGAGATCACGCAGTTCGGCATCGCTCTGGCGATTTCGCTGATGCTGCCGTGGTGCCAATGGCGCAGCGCCAACATCATTGTCGATTTCTTCACCCAGCAGCTGCGCGAGCAGCGGCTGCGAATGCTCGACGGCATCGGCTGTGTGTTGATCGCGCTGATGTACCTGCTGCTGGCCTGGCGCACCGGCGTCGGCGCGCAAGCGGTCTTCGCCGCCGGCGAAACCTCGATGATCCGCTCGTGGCCGATGTGGTGGGTGTATGCCTCGCTGGCGCCGGGTCTGGCCCTGGCAGCGCTGATCGCCCTTGCGCAAGCGGCGATGCACTTCGGCGGCCGGCCGCTCCACAACGCATGACGCCCACCGCGATCGGTCTGCTGATGTTCGCCGGCATGCTCGCGCTGATGGCGCTGCGCGTGCCGATCGCCGCGGCGATGTTCGCACCCGGCGCGCTCGGCTACTGGGCGCTGACGAACGACATGGCACTGCTCAACCAGTTGAAAGGCAGCGCCGTCGCACGGCTCACCGTGTACGACCTGAGCGTGATCCCGCTGTTCCTGCTGATGGGCCAGTTCGCCACGCAAGGCGGCTTGTCGCGCGCGTTGTTCAAGGCCGCTGCCGCGTTCATCGGCCATGTGCGCGGCGGCCTGGCGATGGCCTCGGTGCTTGCGGCCGGCGCATTCGGCGCGGTCTGCGGCTCGTCGGTGGCGACCTCGGCAACGATCACGCAGGTCGCCTACCCCGAGATGCGCGCACACGGCTACCACGGCCGCCTGTCCACCGCATCTCTGGCGGCCGGCGGCACGCTCGGCATCCTGATCCCGCCGTCGGTGCCGCTGGTCGTCTATGCGATCCTCACCGAGCAGAACATCGCCAAGCTGTTTGCCGCCGCGATGGTGCCGGGCATTCTGGCGATGCTCGGCTACCTGGTCGTCATCTGGCTGTATTGCCGTGTGCGGCCCGAGATGGCCACGCCGAGCGAGCCGGTGCCGATGCGCGAGCGCTGGCAAGCGCTGATTCGCATCTGGCCGATCCTGCTGATCTTCGCCGTCGTCTTCGGCGGCATCTACGGCGGCTGGTTCTCGCCGACCGAGGGCGCCGCCGTCGGCGCCGTGGCGACCTTCATCGCCGGCCTGGCCGGCCGCGAACTCGACATGCAAGGCATCGCGCGCAGCTTCCTCGGCACCGCAGAAACCAGCGCGATGGTGTTCCTGATCTTCCTCGGCGCCGACATGATGAACGCATCACTCGCCTTGACCGCGATGCCCGCCGCACTCGCCAACTGGGTTGACCACCTCGACGTGCCGCCGCTGGCCATCGTCACTGCCGTGCTCGCCTTCTACGTGCTGCTGGGTTGCGTCATGGACGAGCTGTCGATGCTGCTGCTGACGATTCCGGTGATCTTCCCGGCGATCATGAGTTTGGACCTGTGGGGCCTGGCCGCCGAGCCCAAAGCGATCTGGTTCGGCATCCTCGTGCTGATGACGGTCGGCATCGGCCTGATCGCGCCGCCGGTGGGCCTGAACGTCTATGTCGTCAACAACCTGGCGCGCGACGTGCCGATGAGCGAGACCTACAAAGGCGTGTTCGCATTTCTCGCCTGGGACGCACTGCGCGTGATCTTGTTGTTGTTTTTCCCGGTGCTGAGTCTCGGCCTGGTGACACTGCTCTTCAAGTAGCGCGCGCCGCCGCGGTGCGCCCTGCGACCAAACGTGTCTTTGTTGTCGAACGGCGCGCGCTGCCTCCTCTAGACACGGGGATGTGAATCCGACAATCCCGGTACCGAGTCTCCTCGCGTCCCGCCGGTATGCCCCTCAACAAGATTTTCTCGCGAACCGCCGTCGCGAGCGCCGTGCTGCTCTGTGCGGCGCTGGCCGCTGCGGCGTCCGCGCGCGCAGCCGACGCGTCCGACCTGACCACACTCAGCCTCGAGCAGTTGCTCGAGGTCAAGGTCGTCGGCGCGTCGAAGTACGAGCAGAGGCAAAGCGAAGTGGCGGCGGCCGTGAGCGTGATCACGCGCCAGGAGATCGAAGCCTTCGGCTGGCGCACGATCGACGAGGCGCTGGCCAGCCTGCCCGGCGTCTACACCACCTACGACCGCCAGTACAACTACATCGGCACGCGCGGATTCAGCGTGCCGGGCGACTTCAACACGCGTGTGCTGGTCACCATCAACGGCAACCGCGCCAACGACCCGACGTATGACGGCGGCGCGATGGGCCGCCAGTTGCCGCTCGACATCGATCTGATCGAACGCATCGAGTTCATTCCCGGACCCGGCGGTGCGGTCTATGGACAGAACGCGATGTTCGGCGTCATCAACATCGTCACGCGCGACGGCGAGAGCGTGGGCGGCACGGAGGCTGCCGTGCGTTGGCAGCATCCGCAACGCGGCCGCGAGGCGCGCCTGACCTGGGGCCGGCGCCTCGACGACGGGTTCGATGTGCTGCTGTCCGTGTCGACGCTGCGCGAGCGCGGCGAGAACCGCTTCTTCGAGTTCGGCAGCGCCGGCGTGTCGGGCGTCGCCGCAGGGCTCGATGGTCGCAAGGACGACGAGCTGTTCCTGCGCGTCGCCCGCGGCGCCTGGTCGTTCGACTTCACGCATGGCGACCACCGCAAGGACGACCCGACGGGCGCTTACCTTTCGGACCCGCTGGTGGCCGGCCAGTACCAGGGCGACGCCTACGACATGGCGCA
>JANMHY010000257.1:0-10525 GCA_031375525.1 Burkholderiales bacterium | reverse complement strand
GAAGTCTTCACCGGCTCGCCGGGCAAGTACGTGCCGCTGAAGGAAACCATCCGCGGCTTCAAGATGATCGTCAACGGCGAGTGCGACAGCCTGCCCGAGCAGGCGTTCTACATGGTCGGCACGATCGACGAGGCCTTCGAGAAGGCCAAGAAGACGCAGTAAGAACGCGAAAGCGCAGCATGGCCACGAACACCATCCACGTCGACGTCGTCTCCGCCGAAGAAAGCATCTTCAGCGGCGAAGCCAAGTTCGTCGCGCTCCCGGGCGAGATGGGCGAGCTCGGCATCTACCCGCGCCACACGCCGCTGATCACGCGCATCAAGCCCGGCGCGGTGCGCATCGAGCGCGCGGACAACGGCGAAGAAGAATTCGTCTTCGTCGCCGGCGGCATCCTCGAAGTGCAACCCCACGCCGTGACCGTGCTCGCCGACACCGCGATCCGCGGCCACGACCTCGACGAAGCCAAGGCCCTCGAAGCCAAGAAGCTCGCCGAAGACGCGATGCGCAACGCCAAGAGCGACATCGACCTGGCCGCAGCGACCAGCGAGTTTGCAACGATGGCGGCGCAACTGGCGGCGATTCAGAGGCTGCGCAAGAAGTAAGGCGCTGCGGGCGGCTGCCAGCCGCACGCCACAGGCCCCGCGTGCGTGAGCGCGGCGGGGCCTGCTCTTCTGCAATGCGCTCGTTGCCAACGCGAACAATCGTGAGGCAATCGTGAGACGTGCGTGATGTATTGCTGCCGCTCTGGCGGTGTACTGGTGGCTTGTTGTCCACCGCACAGCGCGCCAGACGTGCTTGCCCCGCATGGCACTGGATCACCACGAGCCGTCGAGCGATCTTCGAGCTGGGCCGCAGCCCACCGTCAGCGCCATCGTGCCGGCGCGCAATGAAGCGCCGTGCATCGCCGCGGTGGTGCACGGCCTGTTGGCGCTGCGCACGCCGCAAGGCGCGCCGCTGCTGATGGAGGTGGTGGTCGCGGACAACGGTTCGACCGACGACACGGCCCGCATCGCCCGCGACGCCGGCGCACGCGTCGTCCACGTTTCGCAAGCGGGTTACGGCCGCGCCTGTTGGGAGGCCGTTCACGCCAGCCGCGGCAGCGTGTTGCTGTTCGTCGATGGCGATGGCGCCGCCGACCCCGCTGACGCGCTGTCCTTGCTCGACGCGCTGAGCAGCGGCGCCCACCTCGCCATCGGCGTGCGCCACGCGCCCGATGCCGGCGCGATGACTTTCACGCAGCGCTTCGGCAACGCACTGGCCTGTTGTCTGATGCGCCTGTTGTGGCGCATGCCGGTGGCCGACCTCGGCCCGCACCGTGCCATTCGCCGCGAGGCCTTCGATGCGCTCGACATGCAGGACCGCAGCTTCGGTTGGACGGTCGAAATGCAGGTCCGCGCCCATGGGCTCGGCCTGCGCGTGGTGCAACTGCCGGTGCGTTGGCACGCGCGCACTGGCGGCGTCTCGAAGATCAGCGGCACGCTGCGTGGCGTCGTCGGCGCCGGCGTCGGCATCCTCGGAATGATCGCCCGCCTGTGGTGGCGCGAGCGCCGCCGGCCGCGCCTCGCACCCCCTGTCTCTCCCACCCCCGAAACCCTCTAGAAGGAGTCTGTCGATGATTCGAAACACACTGCGCGCCGCCTTCGCGGCCAGTCTCGCCCTGTCGGCCGGCCTGGCGCTGGCCTCCGGCTCCGACGGCGGTGGCCAGGCCGAGATGGGTGACACCGCGGCCTACAACACCGGCAAATCGGTGTTCGCCACCAAGCTCGCCTGCAGCGGCTGCCCGATGGCCGGCAAGTCGCTCGATGCCGACGCAGCGCGCGCGCTGCTGGCCAACAAGGGCAGCGTCACGCTGTCGCCGCAAGAGTCGGCCGCGCTCGACGTCTACCTGAAGCGCCGCTTCAAGCTGTGATGCAGCGCCGGCCCACCACCACGACAAGGAAGCAGCACCTCATGAAACTGAAGCACCTGTTGGCCGCGGCCAGCGTCCTCTTGCCCACGGCTGTGCTGGCCGAAGGCGCCTCGCCGTGGCTGCCGATCCCCGGCCAGTTCACGCTCGGCGCCAGCCACACCGAGCAAAGCGGCGACAGCGCCTACAGCGGCAGCACCCGGCTGCCCCTGTCAACCATCACCGGCGGCGGCGCCTCGAAGTACAAGCGCGCCACCACGCAGTTGCGCTTCGGCTACGGCCTGTCGGACTCGCTCGCGCTCGATGCCACCATCGGCTACGGCAAGGTCCGCGTCGGCGCCGCCGACCGCTCCAGCGGCAGCACCGACAGCGTGATCGGCATCAGCTGGCGCGCGCTCGACGAATACGAGCGACCCGGTCTGCCGACATTGACGCTGCGCGGCGCCGCAATCCTGAAAGGCAGCTACGACGGCGCGCGGCTGGCCGCGATCGGCAACGACGAGAACGGCGTCGATCTGTCGCTGCTCGTCGGCAAGGAAGTGATCTCCGGCCTGGCGCTGTGGGCCGAACTCGGCGTGCAAGACCGCAGTGGCGCCGTGCCCAACGCCAAATACATCGAGCTCGGCGCGCGCTACCGCTTCGCGCCGGGCTGGAGCGCCAGCGCCGGCTACAGCGACAAGCAGTACGGCGGCAACCTCGACATCGGCGGCGCCGGCTTCAGCCCGGCGCGCTTCCAGGAAGTGCGCGCCGAACGTGGCGTCGCCAAGCTCGGCGTCGGCTACGCCTTCGCCGGCAACCAGGGTGTGGCGCTGAACCTGGCTAAAACCGTGAGTGGCCGCAACACCGTCAAGGACGATCAAATCGTCGGCATCGCCTACACCATCGGCTTCTGAGGCACGGCTGGCAACAGCCGCGTTGGCCGCGTTCGGAGTGGCCAACGCGCTGCTGCTGGTCTGGGGCGGGGGCGACGGCGGCAACAGCGCTCGCCAGTTGACGGCCACGCTCGGCGGTGCGGCGCTCGGCAGCGCTGCGCTGCTGTGGCTTGCCTTCGACCGCCGCTTCGAGCGCGTGGCCGTGCTTTGGATCCTCGCGTTGGCGCTGCTGCTGCGCGTGATCGCAGCCTTCGCCTCGCCGCTGCTCGAAGACGACCACCACCGCTACCTCTGGGACGGCTGGCGCAGCGCGACCGCGCTCGATCCGTACCGCCTGCCGCCGTCGGCCTGGTTCGGCGACGGCAGCCTGGCGCGGCGCTGGCAAGACGTGCTGAGTGCGATCAACCACCCGGACCTCCCGACGATCTACGGGCCGCTGCTGCAAGCGCTGTTCGCGCTCGGCTACACGATCGCGCCGCGAGAACTCTGGCCTTTGAAGGCGGTGCTCGTCGTCGCCGACATGGCGCTGCTGTGGCTGCTCGCGCGCCAGCGCGTGAGTGCGCGCTGGTTGCTCGCCTACGCGCTGCACCCGCTGCTGTTGAAAGAGGCGGTGGCCAGCGCGCACCCCGATGTGCTCGTTGCACTGTGCTTGCTGCTGACGCTGATCGCGTGGCAGCGTGGCCGTGCCGTCGCGGTGGGCGTGCTGCTCGGCCTGGCGGTAGGCGCCAAGGTGGCGGCGCTGGTGGTGTTGCCGTTGCTGCTATGGGCGCCGCTGCCCTCGCGTGATCCACGCGATCCACCCGATCCTCGCGAGCCTCGCGACGCGCTGCGCTGGGCGCTCAGCGTCGGCGCCGCGTTCGCGGCCACCGTGCCGCTGCTCTACCTGCCCTTTATCGCGGCGGGCGGCAGCGACGCCACGGCGTTGTCGGTCTTCGGCACGACGTGGCGCTTCAACCCGCTGCTCTACCGCGTTGTCGAAGCCGTGTTGCCGCCTCCTGAAGCACGGCCCGCGGCGGCGCTGCTGATCATCGCCGGCATCGGCGCCATCGCCTGGCGCTGGCGGCAGCAAACACGGCACGAGCCGAAGGCGCCGCCACCGCTCGACGCCGCACTCGTGCTGCTGTTGTTGCTGTCGCCCGTCGTCAACCCGTGGTACTGGCTGTGGGTGTTGGCGCTGGCGGTGTTCATGCGCCGCGCCAGCACGATGGCGATCGGCGCGGCGAGCGCGCTGTCCTACGTCAACGGCAGCGTCTTGGCTTCGCAGGCCGGGCTGGCGCCGTTTGTCGTGCCCTGGCCGCTGGCGCTGGCGCAACTGGCGGTCTTCGTCGCCGCATGGCAGATGCAACGTCTGCGTGCACGAGGTCTTTGAGGGCATGGCACCATCGATCGGTGAATGCCGTGGTCTCGCCCCGCCTGTCGATCGTCATGCCCGTGCTCGATGAAGCCTTGTGCATCGACGATACGCTGGCTGCGCTAGCGCCGTTGCGCGCGCAGGGCGTGCAGCTGATCGTCGTCGATGGCGGCAGCCGTGACGGCACGCGGTCGCGCTGCGAAGGCGCGGCCGACGCGCTGCTGACCGCGCCGCGCGGCCGCGCGCGGCAGATGAATGCGGGCGCGTGTGCAGCGGCCGGTGACGCGCTGCTGTTCCTGCACGCCGACACCACGCTGCCGCCCGACGCGCTCGCGCTCGTCGCTGCGGCGCTCGCCCAACGGGCCTGGGGCCGCTTCGATGTGCGCATCGCCGGCCGCTCGCGCTGGCTGCCGGTCGTCGCCGCGTTGATGAACACGCGCTCGCGTCTTACCGGCATCGCCACCGGCGACCAGGCATTGTTCATGCGCCGCGAGGTCTTCGATGCCGTCGGCCGCTTTCCCGACCAAGCGCTGCTGGAAGACGTCGAAATCAGCAAGCGCCTGCGCCGCGACGCGGGCGTGCCGGCGTGCCTGCGCGCCAAGGTGGTCACGTCGGGCCGGCGCTGGGACGAGCGCGGCGCCTGGCGCACGATCGTGCTGATGTGGCGCCTGCGCTGGTTGTACTGGCGCGGTGTCAGCGCTGATCGCCTGGCAGCGGCCTACCGATGACGAGCCGCACGCAGCTCATCGTCATGGCCAAAGCGCCGCTGCCGGGCTTCGCCAAGACACGGCTGATCTCGGCGCTGGGCGCCGGCGGCGCCGCGCAACTCGCAGCGCGCCTGCTCGAACACACGCTGCGCGAAGCCCGCGCCGCGCAACTCGGCAACGTGATCCTCGCCTGCGCGCCCGACACCACGCAGGCGGCCTTCGTTGCGCAGTCACGGCAAGGCGGTGTCACGCTCGTCGCCCAAGGCGAGGGCGACCTCGGCGCGCGCATGCAGCGCCAGTTCGAGCACGCGTTTGCGCAAGGCGCGGCGCGCGTGCTGATGATTGGCACCGACGCGCCCGCGCTCGACGCGGCCCTGCTGCGCCGCGCCGCCGACGCACTGGCCGCAGACGATGACGCCGTGTTCGTGCCGGCGGCCGACGGCGGTTATGCCCTCATCGGACTGCGCCGCGTGCTGCCGTCGCTGTTCGACGCGATGCCGTGGAGCACGAGCGCAGTCATGGCCACGACCCGGCAGCGCCTGTCGCAGGCCGCGGTGCGCCACACCGAGCTGCCGCGGGTCCAAGACATCGACGAGCCCGCCGATCTCGTGCACCTGCCGCCGGGCTGGCTGTAAGGCGGGTCGCCGGCAGACGCCTAAAGAGCATGAGCAGCCCCACCGACGACGCCCTGCTCGCCAGCCTGCGCCAGGCGCTGCGCGAGGCCCGTTCGCCGTGGGCCGACGCGCCACTGACGGTGCTCGGCGACAAGGGCCTGGCGCACCACCATGTGCGCCTGGCCGGCAGCGGCCTGCTGGCCCGCCTGCCCAAGCAGAGCCAGATGGGTTTCGACGCCGCGGCCAACCTGGCCTACGAAGCCGCGTGCTACGAGCGCGCTGCGGCCAGCGGCCACGTGCCGCGGGTCGAGGGCACGCTGCCGGTGAGTGCGGTGTTGCCGCGCGGCGGTTTGCTGGTGGAAGAGATCGTCGGCCGCACGGCGCGGCTGCCTGATGACTTGCCTGCGATCGCCGACGCTTTCGCCGCGATCCACCGCTTGCCCTTGCCTGAGCAGAGCGCACGCGCGCCGCTGATCGATGCTGCCGATCCGCTGGCCGCATTGCGTGCCGAGATCGACACCCAAGCCGCGTTTCTCGATGCCGCGGCGCTGGCGCCAGACGCGCGGGCGCTGATCGACACGGCGCGCACGCAGTTCGCGCAACGCTGCGAACAACCCGCGCGTCCGCCGCGCCGCCTGATCGCTTTCGACGGCCACCCCGGCAACTTTCTGATCCGCAGCGACGGCAGCGCCGTGCTGGTCGATCTGGAAAAGGCGCGCTACAGCCACCCGCCGCTCGACCTCGCGCACGCCACGCTCTACACCTCGACGACCTGGGACATCGACAGCCGCGCCGAACTCACGGCAGCACAGGTGCTGACCTTCTACGACGCCTGGCAGCAGCGCGCCGACGCCCACGGCGAGCAGCGGGCGTGGTTCGTGCCGCTGCGCGCCGCGATGTGGCTCTGGTCCGTTACCTGGTGCGCCAAGTGGCGCGTGCTGTCGCCGCGCGAGGCCAGCGCCAGCGCCGACGGCGAAGACTGGTCGCATGACCGCAGCAGCGACGCGCTGATCGCGCATGTGCGCGAGCGCGTGGATTGCTATCTGTCGTTGCCGGCGATTGGGCGCGTGGTCAGCGAACTCGACGAGCTCACCCGCAAGCTTGCTTAAGGCGCGCGCTTCAGCGTTTCGAAGAAGTCGCCGAAGATCGCATCACGCGCCACGGCATAACCCTCGCGCATCAGCGGCGCATCAGGCCGCGCGAGCCAGCGCCGGTCATCACTCAAACCCGGCGTCGGCACCAGCGTGCTCGGCACCCACTCCGGGTTCAGCAGCCAGGCGATGTTGATCACGTCCCAGATCACCCACGAAAAACCCGGCGCGTGCACGTCGAGCCCGGCGAAATCCGTCAACGGGTTATGCAGGTAGAGCCGGTGCAGATCGGCGCCGATCGCGCCGTGCGGCTGCACATGCAGCGCCATCTCCGGCAGCGACAGCCGCAACTGCGCGCCGACGTGAAAGCCCGGCAGGTACACCAGTGGCACGCCGCTGCCGAAGAG
Organism: Burkholderiales bacterium; assembly: GCA_031375525.1. GTDB lineage: Bacteria > Pseudomonadota > Gammaproteobacteria > Burkholderiales > Burkholderiaceae_C > CADEEN01. Next base: position 3,577 of record JANMHY010000257.1, on the reverse strand, counting down.
CACGCGCGACGCCGCCAGGTCCTGCTCCAGATTGAGCGAGAAGTTGATCTGCGGTGCGTGCGACGGATAGCCGCTGGTCCAGACGATGACGATGCGCTCGGCAATGTCGGGCGCGGCGAGCAAGGCGCTGGCGATGTTGGTCACGCAGCCGATGGCAACCACGTAAAGCGGCTCGCCGTCTGCCGGCGTCGCGCGCGCCGTGGAGACGAGGTGCTCTACGGCATCGCTCATCAGCGGCGTTTGCTCGTCGGCCAGGTAGCCGGCGCCGCCGCGGAACACGCGGCCGGCGTGCGGCAGGCGCAGCAACTCGAAGACGCGCACGATCTCATCAAAGCTGCGCAGCATGCCCTCGCCCGGCGTGCAGAACACCGGCCAGTGGCCGATCGTATCGAGCGTCCAGCCGTGCTTGGCGAAACGATCCAGCTTCGCGCCATGCTGCTGCAGCAGCGCCAAGTCGAACACCGATGCCTGCTCGGGCGCCGCGCGCGCCGCCAACGCACGCCGCATCTCCAACCGCCGGTGCTCAAAAGAAAACGGCGCTGCGTACACTGCCAGCACGTCCAGCCGCTCGGGCGACAGCAGCGCCCAGGCCAGCGCAAACTGATCGTCGATCTCGTTGGCGGCGTCGGTGTCGATGACGACGCGAGGCCGCGTGCGCGGCGGCGCCAGGCGTTGCGCGCGCGAGATCATGGGCTGCTGCGCGCGGGAATGTTCAAGCCCGTGGCGACGGCCGGCCGCGCAACGAAGGCCTTCAACACGCGCTGCACGTTCTTGAAGTCGTCGAAGCCGACGAGATCTCCCGCGCCGTAGAAACCGATCAGGTTGTTGACCCACGGCAGGATGGCGATGTCGGCGATGGTGTATTGATCGCCCATCACCCAGGCGCGGCCGGCCAGACGGTGGTCGAGCACGCCGAGCAGCCGCTTCGACTCGGCCGCGTAGCGGTCGCGCGGGCGCTTGTCGTCGTAGTCCTTGCCGGCGAACTTGTGGAAGAAACCGAGCTGGCCGAACATCGGGCCGATGCCGCCCATCTGCCACATCACCCATTGCAGCGTCTCGTAGCGCTGCGCGTCGTCCTTCGGCATCAGCCGGCCGGTCTTGTCGGCGAGATAAACCAGGATCGCGCCGGACTCGAAGAGCGCGAGCGGTTTGCCATTCGGCCCGTTCGGATCGACGATCGCCGGGATCTTGTTGTTCGGGTTCAGCGACAGGAACTCGGGCGTGAGCTGGTCGTTGCTGTCGAAGCTGACGCGGTGCACTTCATAGGCCAAGCCGGTTTCTTCGAGCGCGATCGAGACCTTGACGCCGTTGGGGGTGGGCAGCGAGTAGAGCTGCAGGCGCCCGGGGTGGCGCGCGGGCCATTTTCTGGTGATCGGATAGCCGGCAAGGTCGATCATGTTCAGCCTCGAAATCAGTCGCCGCGATTGTGACCTTGCGCCGGCGCGGTCGTTGCCCAACTTGCCGCGCGGCGCGATCCTCACGAAGCTCACGAAGTGGTCACGATTTCATCAGCGATTGCATGACAGCGGCACGCGCGCCGGCGCTGCGGCCTACGATGCGTCGTCGGGCGTGTTGCCCTAAGGCTTGCATGAAGGCTCGCATGAAGGCCCGCATGAAGATCAAGCATTTGTTGTTCACCGGCTCGGCGCTGCTGCTGTTGTGCACGCTGCTGCGTCTGCCGGCGCAGACGGTGGACCGCGTGCCTGCGGCCAAGCCCGCGGCAGCCCGGCAAACGCTGCTGGCGCCGTCGGTGTTTATCGCGGTGGTCAGCGACGACGAGAGCAAGGCGCTCGCGGCGCTGACGCTGATCGAGCAGAAGTGGCACGAGTCGTCGGCGGCCATGCTGATCGAGATGCTGTCCTTCGTCTCCACGCGGCGCGTCTTCGCGGCCGCGGGCGCCGTGCTCGAGAAAAGGACCGGCCGGCCCTTCGACGGCAACACGAATGCGCTCTACGAGTGGCTGTGGTCGGCCGAGCGGGCGGTGCATCCGGCTTATGCCGAGTTCAAGGCCCTGCTCTACGAGCCGATCGACCCGCGTTTCCGGGAGTACTTCGATCAGCGCCCGGCATCGACCATCCGCCTGGACGAAATTCGCTGGGGCGGTGTGCACCGCGACGGCATCCCGCCGCTGAAAAACCCGAAGATGATCGCCGCCGGCGAGGCCGGCTGGCTCGGTGACGACGTTGTGGTGTTCGGCGTCGCCATCAACGGCGACGTGCGCGCCTATCCGAAGCGCATCCTGGCCTGGCACGAAATGTTCAAGGACCGCATCGGCGGCCGCGAGCTGGCCGGTGTGTACTGCACGCTGTGCGGCGCGCTGGTGCTCTACGACGCCGCGGCCGGCGGCGTGCAGCACGAGCTCGGCACCAGCGGCTTTCTCTACCGCTCCAACAAGCTGATGTACGACCATGCCACGCACTCGATGTGGTCCACGCTCACCGGCACGCCGGTGGTCGGCCGCCTCGTCGGCAAGGGCATCGAGCTCGAAGCGCTGTACGTGGTGACGACGACCTGGAAGGCCTGGCGCAGCCGCCACCCCGAGACGCGTGTGCTGTCGCTCGACACCGGCCATCGGCGCGACTACGGCGAAGGCGCTGCTTACCGCGACTACTTTGCCACCGACCGGTTGATGTTCACCGTGCCGCAGCGCGACGAGCGCCTGGCCAACAAGGCCGAGGTGCTGGCGCTGCGCTCGACACAGGCGCCCGCCGACACGCTGGCCATCGCGGCCGACTTTCTGCGCGCGCAGCCGGTGTATCAGACGCGCATCGGCAAGGTCAACGTGGTCGTGCTCACCGATGCCAGCGGCGCCAACCGCGTTTACGAATCACGCCAGTGGACGTTCGCCAGTTGGGACCAGGCCGAGAGTGCGCGCGACAGCCGCGGCAAGGTGTGGCGGGTGGAGGAATCGCGGCTCGTCGGCGCCGACGGCGAAAGCCTGATGCGGATGCCGGCGCATCGCGCCTTCTGGTTCGGCTGGCACGCGGCGTTTCCGCAAACACGCCTCATCAAGTAGCGGCGCTTGTTGCGCCGTGTTGAACCGTGCCGCGCCGCGGCACGGTTCAGGGCGCGGTCTCAGCGCAGATCGGCGTCCTCGGGCACCGATGCGGGCACGGGGCGCTGCAGCCTCGTCAGCGAGCCGCCGAGCACATAACCGCGCTCGCTCGGCGCAAAACGCGGCGCCAGCAAACCGTCGTTGAGCTCACGCGTCACGGCAAAGCGGTTGAACGCGCTCGGCGGCAGGTACAGGCGCGTGTTCGGCAGACCATCGGACGTGCCGTTCACATTGGCTTCGGCAAACGAGATGACGCCGTCGCCGTTCTGGTCGACCTTGGCGACTTCGTGCGCGTAGGCGAGGAAGAAGCGCTCGGCGGTGTCGGTCACGTCCGGTCGGAACGACTTGGTGCGCAGGAACACGTCGTACAGCACTTCACGATCGACGGCGCTGGGCACGATGCGCAGCCGCTTCTCGGCCTGCGCCGGGTTCGTCGCCTCGGTGCGATCCGGGTCGCGCGGATCGTTCGGGTTGTCGCCGTAGGCCACCTTGTCGTTGGTGACACCGCGCGGACCGGAGCCG
>JANMHY010000251.1:0-1629 GCA_031375525.1 Burkholderiales bacterium | reverse complement strand
CCTCGGCGGTGTTGTCGAGCAGCGGCTCGGCCGACAACACTTCGAGCATCTGCTCGGCATAGGGCTGCCAGTCGGTGGCGCAGTGCAGCGTGCCGCCGGGCGCCAGGCGTGAGGCCAGCAGCGATACGAACGGCGCCTGATCCAGCCGCCGTTCGTCGCGCTGCTGGCCTCGCGCCTCGCGCCCGGCGGTACGCTGCACTGCGCCACCGACTGGCAGCCCTATGCCGAGCAGATGCTCGAAGTGTTGTCGGCCGAGCCGCTGCTCGACAACACCGCCGAGGTCTACGCGCCGCGGCCCGACTACCGGCCGCTGACCAAGTTCGAGAACCGCGGCCTTGCGCTCGGCCACGGCGTGTGGGATCTGGTGTTCACACGCCGTTGAGCACGGTCAAGGCGACTTCTTGAACGGGTGCGGAATTTTCTGGATCAACGGCGGCCCGACTTTCAGCTCCGTGATCATCGTCATGCGCGCACCGGCCGGCAGGCTGAGGTTCTGATTGAGCATCGGGTTGAAGCCCTTGAACGACACCACCGGCAAGATCGTTACCGGCGCGAACGGCGCTTCGGTGAACGAGTTGGTTTGCGCGTTGCCCTGAAAGAAGACGATGGTGGTGCCGACGAGGTTGAGGCCTGTGTGGTCCGGCACTTCGAGCGCCGACTGCGTCGGCTTGAAGCCGAAGCCGGCCAGCGACAGCGACAGCGCCGTGCCGCCGCGGTTGTGGATGTCGAGCTTCTCGGTGATCGTCGATCGCCCGGCGCTGCCGCCCTTGACCGTATAGACGACGCCACCGATCACCGTGCCGGTCATCGCGCCGGTGCTGTGCCCCAACATCGGACCCTGCGCATGGATCTGGTTGGCGTTGACGTGCGCGCCGGGGTGCAGGTGGCCGATGTCCAGAAACGTCGAGGGGCCCGAAGGGTAGACCAGGATGCGGCGCCCGTCGACCGTCCACTCGACCTTGCGCGGCAGTTGCACCGGATCGCTCGGCTGGCCGAGGTTCGATCCGGCGTTGTCGATCGTGTAGACGAGTTGCGAGTTGCCGTCACTGACGGTGATCGAATCGGCGCGAGCCGTGTTCGCGCCCAGCGACAGCAGCGCAACCATCGAGATCTGCAGGGTTCGCATGGCAGGCTCCCGCACGTCGAACAAGGCGCCGATTGCACACCCCGCTGTGCGGCGGGGCCACCCCTAAGAGCGTCAGTCGCGTGACTTGCGGTAAGGCTCTTCGAAGTCGAGGAAGTCCTTCTCCGCCAAGGCATCGGCCACCCAGGCGGCCACACCCGGCGCAGCCCACACGCGCTCCACGTAGCCACGAGCCGCCGCCGACAGCGGCAGCGCGTACGTGCGCAGCCGCGCCACCACCGGCGCGTAGTACGCATCGACGATGCTGAAATCGCCGAACAGAAACGGTCCGCCGCTGCTCGCAAGTTGCTCCGACCACATGGCATCGATGCGCGCCAGCTCATCGGGCACGGCGGCTTGCTCGGCCATCACGCGCGCGCCGACCTCGGGCAACGAGGCTTCGATGTTCATCGGGCAATGGCTGCGCAGCGCGCCGAAGCCGGCGTGCATCTCGGCGCACAGGCTGCGCGCGCGCGCCCGTTGCAGCGCGTCGCGGGGCCACAGCG
>JANMHY010000613.1:0-1558 GCA_031375525.1 Burkholderiales bacterium | reverse complement strand
CCCACGATCCGGCCCGGGCCGTTGCCGTTTCCAAAGCGGCGGCGCACGACCAGGTTGGTGATCGATTCGAGGCCTGCGGCCTGCACGTCCTGCGCCGCAACCGCATGCTTCTCTGCCTCGAAGCCGAAGGCCGCGAGCAGTTGCGCCGTGCGCTCGGCGTGCGGTGCGTTGTTGCCGGGCGGCGTGTCGGTCGGCACGCGCACCAGCTCTTGCAGGAAGCGCACCTGCTCGTCGAAATGAGCGTCGATCCAGTGGTCGAGGGCTTGGGTCTGGGCAGGCGTCATGCGAGTTCCGTGGCGAGTTGGTCGAGAAGGTTCTGGAAGGCTCTGACGCACAGGTCGGTGTCGTCGTTGCTGATCGATTCGAGCGGGTTGTGGCTGATGCCGGCGTTGAGGCCGCGCATGAAGAGCATGGCCTGGGGCATCGCTTCGTGCATCTTCATCGCGTCGTGGCCGGCGCCGCTGGGCATGCGAAACAGCGGCAGGCCGAGCGCCTGCACCGCGCGCTCCCAACGTTGCTGCCAGTCGGGTGCCGAAGGCGCCGCGGCGGCGCGCACCGTTTCCTCGAGCTTGAAATGCAGGCCGCGCCGCTCGCAGATGCGCTGCAGTTCGGCGCGCACGTCGGCGGCGCAGGCGTCGCGGACCTCGTTGGTGGTGGCGCGGATGTCGAGGCTGAACTTGCAGCGCCCGGGCACGACGTTGATCGAGCCGTTGGGCACTTCGAGCATGCCGACGGTGGCCACGAGGTGCGGCACGCTGGCGCCGCGCTTCTCGACGAAGAGGGCGAGTTCGGCCGCCGCGGTGGCGGCATCGCGCCGGCGGTCCATCGGCGTCGTGCCGGCGTGGCTGGCCATGCCGACGATCTCGCCGACATAGCGCACGCTGCCGTTGATCGAGGTCACGATGCCCAGCGGCAGGTCGAGCTCGTTCAACACCGGGCCTTGCTCGATATGCGTCTCGACGAAGCCGAGGTACTTCGAGGCATCGCGTTGCAGCTTGGGGATGTCGTCGATGCACAGCCCGGCATGCAGCATCGCCTCGCGCATCGAGATGCCGTCGGCGTCCTTCTGTTCGAGCCAGCCCATGTCGAAGTGGCCGGTGAGCGCGCCCGAGCCGAGGAACACCGCCTTGTAGCGTTGGCCTTCTTCCTCCGCGAAGCCGACCACCTCGAAGCCGAAGGGCAGCCGCCGGCCCTGGCGGTGCAGCTCGCGCACGCAGGCCATCGGCACCAGGATGCCCGTGCGGCCGTCGTACTTGCCGCCGTTGCGCACCGTGTCGTAATGGCTGCCGGTGAGCAGGCGTTTGGCGCTGCGGTCGGTGCCGTGGTAGAGGCCGACCACGTTGCCGACGGCATCGATCTCGACCTCGTCGAAGCCGCAGTCGGCGCGCATCCAGTGCGCCAGGCGCTGCGCGCAGGCGCGGTGCGCGTCGGTCAGGTAGGTCACGGTCAGCTCGCCGCGTTCGGCGTAGCCGGGGTCGCTGTTGGTGGACAGGCGCTCGGCCCAGTCCCAGACCAGGTTGCCGAGCGCGGGCACATGGCCGAACTTGTCGTCGAGGCG
>JANMHY010000178.1:0-1804 GCA_031375525.1 Burkholderiales bacterium | reverse complement strand
GTGCGAATCGGTCGCGCCGCTGACGCCGTACACGCGCTCGACCGCGCACAGTGCCGGCTGGCAATGGCGCATCCCGCTGCAGCACCGCACTGGCAACGGCCATGTGTTCGCCAGCGCTTTCATCAAGGAGGACGAGGCCGCCCGCGTGCTGATGGAGCGGCTCGACGGCAAGCCGCTGGCCGAGCCGCGCCTGCTCAAGTTCGTCACCGGCAAGCGCAAAAAGCTGTGGAACAAGAACGTGGTCGCGGTCGGTCTGGCCAGCGGCTTCATGGAGCCGCTGGAATCGACCAGCATCCACCTCATTCAATCGACGGTGTCGCGCCTGGCGTCGTTGTTCCCGGATCAAGGCTTCAACGAGGCCGACACCGAAGAGTTCAACCGTCAGAGCGATTTCGAGTTCGAGCGCATCCGCGACTTCATCATCCTGCACTACCACGCCACCGAGCGCAGCGACAGCGAGTTCTGGAACTACTGCCGCACGATGCCGATCCCCGACACGCTGCGCCACAAGATGGATCTGTTCCGCGCCAACGGCCGCGTCTTCCGCGAGAACGCCGAGCTGTTCTCGGAGATCAGCTGGGTCGAGGTCTTTCTCGGCCAGCATGTGATGCCGCGCAGCTACCACCCGTTGGTCGATGCCTTGCCCGAGGAGAAGATCACCAACTTCCTCGACAACGTGCGCTCGACCATCGGGCGCTGCGTGCAGGCGATGCCGTCGCATGCCGAGTACGTGGCGCAGCAGTGCGCGATCGATCCGGCGCGCATCGCGGCGCCAAAGGCGATGGCGGCCCGCGCCGCCTGAGCGTCGCAGCGTCGTGTTCAACCCGCGGCCGACGCTGTCGCAGGTGCCGATCGGCGACGGCGCGGTCTGCGTCGTCATCGACGATGCGCTCGAAGACCCGCAGTCGCTGGTGGCGTTGTCGCTGCGCCACCGCAGCGCCTTCACCATGGCCGAGGCCAACGCCTTTCCCGGTCTGGAGCTGCCGCTGCCCGACGGTGTGATCGAGCGCTTCAGCGAATCGTTTGCGCAGCACGCCCGCAGCACCGTCGGCGCGAGGCGCCTGTTGCGCGCCAGCGGCCGCCTGTCGATGGTGACCTTGCTGCCGTCGCAACTCGCCCCCGTGCAGCGCGTCTGCCACCGCGACCGGCTGGGCACCGCGCAAGACGAGTGCGTCGGTGCCGGCGTGCTCTATCTGTTCCACGAGCCGGCGCTCGGTGGCACCAGCTTCTTTCGCCCGCGGCCCGAGGCTGGTGACATCGATGCCCGCATGCGCCACTGGGGCGCGATCGACAACGCGACGTTCGACAGTGAGACCGGTTGGCCGCCGGCCTACATGACGCAGTCGAACGCGTACTTCGAGCGCACGGCCGAGGTGCCGGCGCGCTGGAACCGCCTCATCTTCTACGACGGCAGCCGCTTCCACACCAGCCACATCGAACAGCCGCAACGGCTGGGCGACGATCCGGCGCGCGGCCGGCTGACGATCAACCTGTTCTTCGTCTGCCGGCGGCGCGCGATGTGAGTCAATCGGGGACCGTCAGCGTCCTGTGCTCGAACGAGATGCGATCGCTGTCGAGCGGCGACGCAGACCACGGCGGCACATGCGCTGCCGTGATCACCGGCGCCCCCGTGCCGCGCGGCACCGTGCGCACCACTTGCGATGGCGGCAGCGCCGTGCCTTGCGTCAGGTGCGCGTGCATCGCGTTCAACGAGCGGATCAGATAGACGTGCAGCGGCAAGTAGCGCTCGGGGTAGCCGGGGAACGAGAGGAAGGCGTCGAAGTGCTGCGCGTTGGTGACTTCG
>JANMHY010000177.1:0-10652 GCA_031375525.1 Burkholderiales bacterium | reverse complement strand
CCTGCGGCGTCAGCCGGCCGGCGTCGATCAGGATCGCGCCGATCGACCGGTCCGCATTGCGAACCTTGGTCGAGAGCATCGTCACCGGTGTCATTGCACGCCCCCGTCGAAGGTCAACTGCGGCGAGGGCAGGGCCGGGCGACGCTGGTGCGCCAGGCGCGGAGCGTGGCGAGAACGGCCTGCGGTGTCCGACATCACGCCGAGCACCGGCACGTCGCTGTAGGCCACCAGGTCATCGGCGCTGCGCACGCGGCGGTCGATGTACTCGAGCAGGAAGGCCAGGCCGACGCCGCCAAGCAGGCCCAGGATCAAGCCGACCAGTGTGTTCTTGACGATGTTGGGCTTGGACGGGTTTAACGGTTCGGTCGCCGCGCTGAGCACGCGCGCCGGCGTTTGCTCGGCCTTGACTTCGATGGAGAGTTGGCTCAAGCGCTGCGCGACCGCATCGTAGGCGCGCTGCGCGGTGTCGACGTCGCGCAGCAGCACCGAGGCCTCGTCGCGCTGCGAGCGCAGGGCCAGCACGGCCTTCTTCTGCCCATCGACCAGCGATTGCAGCTCGGCGACCTTCCTGCCCACATTGCTGTTGACGTTGCTCGTGCCGCGGACGACACGGCTCATTTCGGTGTTGAGCTGCTGGCGCAGTTCGGCCACGCGGGCTTCGATCTCGATGCGCTGCGGGTGGCTGCTGCCGAATTTGCCGGCGACCTCGGTGAGCTGCAGTTGCGCGCGCGCCAGCTCGTTCTTCAGCGACTGCACCGCGGGGCTGCTGATGACGTCCGGCGACGCATCGCTGCCGGCGGCGGTGCGGCGGCTCGAGGTGTCGGCCTGCTCGGTCAGCGCGGCGCCCAGCGCCGTCTCGAGGCTGTTCAGGCGCGTGATCTCCTGGTCCATGCGCTCGTTGGTAACGACGATGCCCCTCTTCTGCTGAAAGGCGGAAAGGCGCTCCTGCGCGCCTTGGAGTTCGCTGCGCACCTGCTTCTGCCGTTCTTCGTAGAACTTGGCGTATTCGCTCACCGGATCGACCTTCAGCTCGACCAGGGTGTCGAGGTAGGCGCGGGCGAACGCATTGGCACCGGCGGCGGCGAACTTGGCGTCGGTGCCGGTGAAGGACAGGGTCAGCAGGCTGCTGCCGCGGCCCGGCTCGATCTTCAAGCCCTTTTGCAGCAGTGAGCCGAAGTAGGTTTCCAGCGGAATGCGGCCTGCGGTTTCTTCACGCCACTGCTCGACCGCCTTGGCGTTTTGCGCCAGGCCGAGCATCTTGACGACGCGCGTCGCCACGCGCTCGTTCTGCAGAATTTCGGTCTGCGTGGCGATGTACGACGGCGTCGCGAAGTCGCGCGCCAGCGTCGCCACCAGCGGGTCGGTCTTGATGTCGAGCAACAGCGACGTCTCGGCCGTGTATTGCTTGGGCAGCAACAGGCTGATGACGAGGGCCAGGGCTGTCGTGGCCAGCAGCGTGCCGAGCACGATCAGCCATCGCAAACGCAGGATCAGGAAAATTTGACGCGGGTTCATGGCATGCGCTCCTGGTCCTAAAACACCGACTCGCGGATGTAGATGATGTCTTCGGGCTGCAGCTTGTCGGTCATCGCCGGCTCGATGATGCGCACCTTGCCTTCGGCGTCGCGCCGGTGCACGCGCAGGCCGCGCTCGGTGCCGCGCTGCGTCAGGCCGCCGGAGGCGGCCAGGGCCTGCATCACCGTCATGCCGCGCTCCAGGCGCAGCGAGCCGGGCTTCTGGACTTCGCCGTACATGTAGATCATCGGCGCGCGTTCGACCCAGATCACGTCACCGTTTTGCAGCGTCAGGTCACTGGCGCGGCGGCCGGCTCCGAACACCGATGGCAAGTCGATCTCGGCACGATACGGCTGGCCGTTGCGCGTGCCCACCACCACCACCTGGTCGGCGCCGCCGGGGATGACACCACCGGCCGTGGCGATCATGTCGGTGAGCTGCACGTTGCCGGTCTCGAGCGGATAGCGGCCGGGCTTGCCGACCTGGCCGAGCACCGAGACCTGGTTGCCGCGCACTTGCTGCAGCGCAATCGACACCTGCGGCTGCTTGACGAAGTTGCCGGTGCGCAGGCCATCGGCGATGCGCTTCTCGGCTTCCGACACCGTCAATCCGGCCAGGGCGACGCTGCCGAGCAGCGGGTAGGAGATCGTGCCGGCTTCGGTCAGGCGCGTTTCGAGCGTCAGGTCGGCGCTTTGATAGACCGAAATCCGGATCACGTCGCCGGCTGCCAGCCGGTACTGCGCGTTCGCCGCGGCAGGCGGGCTCTGTTGCGCCCACACCAGCCCCGGCGCCGCCAGCAACAGCGGAGCCGACGCAAACAGGCGCCGCGAGATCGGTTTGGAGTTGATTGCGTTCATTTCAGTCCGAGCCCTTTGTTGACGGTGGTGGCGTCGATGCCGCTGGCCGCTTTGACAGCGGCATCGGCGGCGATGTTCATGGCAGCGTTTGCGCCGGCTGCTTCGTTGACAGGTTTCGTGTCGAGCTGGGCCGCGGCCGATGCGGCCACATCGGCCGCCGTGGCCTGCCGCGGCGCATCTGCCGGCGGCGGTGCCGAAGCGGCGAAGCGTCCCCGGTAGTCGATCTTGGCCGCGGCACGCAAGGCTTTCATGTCGTCTGCCATCAGCTTGCGCTTTTGCTCGTTCTGCAGGAACTGCTCGATGGCGCGCGATGCGCGCTCGCCGTCGACGGGCTGCGAACGCACGCCGCGCAGGATAATGATCTGGGCCCCTTTGGGCGTCGGGTTGAGCAGCGACTGACCTTCGCTCATGCGTGCAAAGACGGGCAACACGGGCAGCGGCAGCTGTTCGGCCGCACGCACCGACGCACTGCTGGCGAACTTCAGGTTGTTGGCCTGGAGGTAGGCCATCAGCTCATCGGCGGTCTTGATCGGCGGCAGCGCCGCTTTCAAGGCTTCGACTTGCCTGGCATCGGCTTCGATGGCGACCTCCTGTAGCTGGTAGACCTTGCGCTCGCTGAACAGCGCCGGGTGCTCGTCGTAGTATTTCTTGATCTCGGCGGGCGTCGGCTTGGCCGTGCCTTCGCCGAGCTTGTCGGCGTAAGCGCGCGCGATGATGTCCTGGCGCGCCGAGTCGATGGCCTGAACGACCTTCGGTTCACGGTCGAGCTTCAGGTCCATGGCCTTCTGAACCGCCAGCTCGCGGTTGATCAGCCGCTCCAGGATCTGGCGCTCGGCTTCCTGGACCTGATCGACCTTGACGGCCTGCTGCGACAGTTGTGCGCCGATCTGGTGCACGGTGATCTCTTCCTTGTTCACCCGCGCCGCCGTCTGGGTCGATGAACTTTCCTTGGCGCCGCAACCCGCCAAGCCGCCCACGACGCCCAGAAGGGCGCTGGCGGCCAGGGCGGAGCGCAGTAAAAAAGCGGTGGTTGCTCGTTCAAAAGGCATCAGATGTCATCCTGGCACGGTGCGCCGCGGCGATGACCGCGGGGTTTTGCGACCGTGAAGCAGCGAACGGATCCCGTACCCAAGCGCTGCGAAACAGTTTGCTAGAGTTTACCCACCCCCGGCTCAGCAAACATTGGGCGCAGGCTCGGGCGATGGCGCCCGGCATGCCGCTTGTGCAATCTGCACACGCCCGTATGAGGAAGTGCGGTCGGACGCGGAGGTTTTTGGCGCGCGGTACCAACGCCGGCAGGCTTCGGGCGCCGGCACCGCTGGTCTGAGGGTACCCATTTGGACCCGGCTGGGTCAGAATTGTGCATCCGCAGTCCGTTAAAACCGTGCCTGGCGATCATGATCAATCAACAGCCCCCCAAACCACCGGCGCATCTGGATTCGCTGGACTTCGAGATCACCGATTTCGATGAGGCGCGTCGCGCCCTCGATGAGCTGCCGGCGGGACTGCAGGCGATGCAACAAGCCAACCCGGGCTACTGGGAACATCGGCGCCGCGGCGCGCTGCCGTCCGATCGGGCGTTGACCGGCATGGCGATGGACTGGATCGTAGCCCTGCCGCCGACGATTCGCCCGCACACGACGTGCGAACAGTTTCCGCGCGTCGCCAACGCCATCGCCGATTCGTGGGAAGACGTGCCGCTGTGCACGCGTGTGCTCGAGCACATGCTGCACGACTACCGCGGCGGTCGGCGCGGCTTCCCGGCGACCGTGCAGGCCGAGCTCAGCACCTTGATGCAGCACCAGCAGCGGCGCCCGCGTCTCTGACGGCGGTAATAGCAAGTTCAGCGCCTCAGACGTCGGCGCCGAAACCGTCCGGGTGGCTCGACTGCCAGCGCCAACTGTCGGCGCACATCTGATTCAGATCGCGCCGCGCCTGCCAACCCAATGCAGCGCTGGCGCGTGAGGGGTCGGCATAACAGGCCGCCACGTCGCCGGGGCGCCGCGGCGCGATGACGTAAGGGATCGCGCGGCCACTCGCGCGTTCATAAGCCCTGAGCAGATCGAGCACGCTGACCCCGCGGCCCGTGCCCAGATTGAGCGTCATTGCGCCTTCGTTGTCGAGCAGATGCGACACCGCCGCCACATGGCCTTCGGCCAGGTCCATGACATGGATGTAGTCGCGCACGCCGGTGCCATCGGGCGTGTCGTAGTCGTTGCCGAAGACCTGCAGGTGCGGGCGCCGGCCGACGGCCACTTGCGCCACGTAGGGCATGAGGTTGTTGGGCACGCCGCGCGGGTCTTCGCCGATCGAGCCGCTCTCGTGGGCGCCGACCGGGTTGAAGTAACGCAGGCTGGCGATGCGCCATGCGGCATCGGCCAAGCGCAGGTCGCCGAGCATCTGTTCGGCCATCAACTTGGTCTGGCCATACGGGTTGGTGGCAGCCAGCGGCGCGTCCTCGGCGATCGGCAGCGACTTCGGTTGCCCATAAACCGTAGCGCTGCTGCTGAAGACGAAGCGCTTGGCGCCGGCGTGGCCGAGGGCCTCGCAGGTGGCCAGCACGCCGCCTAGGTTGTTGCGGTAGTAGGCCAGCGGCTGTTGCATCGATTCGCCGACGGCCTTCAACGCGGCAAAGTGGATCGCTGCATCGACGCGGTGCCGTTGCGCGATCGCCAACATGGCGGCAGCGTCGCAGACATCGGCGCGTTCGAACACCGGCGGCGCTCCCAGCAGCGCCTTCAGCCGGTCGAGTACGCGCGGCGAGCTGTTGACGAAGTTGTCCACGCCGACGACATCGAAGCCCGCCGCGGCCAGACAGACCCAGGTGTGCGAGCCGATGTAGCCGGCCGCGCCGGTCAGCAGGATGACGGGACGCGCCACCGCTCAGTTCAGCGTGATGCTGCCCAGGCAGCCAAAGTTGCTGCCGCTGTAGTCGAACGAGCCGAAGCCGGAGGCAGCGCGCGATTCGTGGCCGACCTTGCAGCCGACGGTGACGATGCGCGTCGCCAACCAGTTGGCGCCGAGCGAGGTCACCGTGGTGTTGTCGTTGCCGGCGCGGCCGCTGATGCCGTCCACCAGGCTGCGCCGCGCATAGCTGAGCGCGCCTGTCAGCACGATCTTCCCGGTCAGCTCGTAATTGGCGCTGAGGGCGAAGATGTTGGTGACGCGGCTGAAGTCGGTCGCCGTTAGGCGTGTCCGGCCGGCGTTGACCAGACTCTGGAATCCGGACTCCTGGCCAGAGTCACGCGACAGCGACGTCGTCAGCGTGGTGCGGCCGCTCGGGCGCCAGTTCCAGTAGATCGAGCCGGTGACGCCGGAGAAGTCGTCCGCGTTCGGCCGCTTGTAGTCGGTCTTGCCGAAGTTCAGGCGCGAGCCGACGGTGCTGGCGCCGGTGGCCGTCCAGTCCGCGGTGACGTAGAGTTCACGGCGCGAGCTGGTGTCGGGCTGCGACTGGCCGAACGCCGGCACGTCGTAGTCGGAGTACTGCACCGACAGGCCGGTGCCCAGGGACAGCGCGCTGCTCGGGCGGTAAATGACGCCGAGAGTGCCGCTGTTCTGCTCGTACTCGCGCGAGTCGAACTCCGGCGCCGAAAAATTGACGCGCCGGTAACCCAGCGTGCCCTCGATACCGAGCAGGCCGACGCCGCCGAGCAGCGCGCGGGCGCGCAGCTCCTCATAGCTTTCGTTGTTCTTCAACGTCGCCGTACTGACGCCGGTGTTGAAGTCGGCCTGCCGGCGGCCCGCGTTGGCCTGCAGGTTGCCGGACAGGTTGCCCACGGTGGACCAGTCCAGGCCCGCGCCGAGGTTGTAGCCCTGGCCATCGAGGCCGTCGATGTTCGAGTAGCGTGTGTGCGACAGCGAGCCGTTGGCATAAGCGCGCTGGCGGCCGAACGGCACGTTGACGCCGCCGCTGAGCGTCGTCGTCCACACCGTGTCGCTGACTTCGGAGCCGCTGGCGCTGTTCAGCGCATTGCTGTAGCGCGTGACGTCCTGCGTCAGGCCGACGTTCCAAGGGCGCGTCGCATTGTCGGACTGCTGCGCTGCCAGCGGCAGGTGCGCGGCCAGGCAGGCGGTCAACAAGAGTCGGTGGGCACGGGCTTGGGGCATGAGGCGGGCTCCTGTGCTGTTTGTTGTCGGAAGGTCCATTGTGCTGCACGCGGCGCCGGTCCCACGACGGCGCCGCCGCTACGGGGGAGGGCCTATCAATATGCGTTGCGGTCGAAGAACAGCACCCGGACCGTGCGAACAATGATTTGCAGATCCAGGCCGAGCGACCAGTTGCGCAAATACTCCAGATCGTATTCGACGCGCGCCTTCATCTTGTCCACCGTTTCAGTTTCGCCACGCAGGCCATTCACTTGCGCCCAGCCGGTGATGCCGGGCTTGACCTTGTGCCGAACCATGTAAGCACTGATCAGTTCGCGGTAAAGCTCATTGTGGGCGACGGCGTGCGGGCGCGGGCCGACGATGCTCATGCGCCCTTGCAACACATTGAAAAACTGCGGCAGCTCGTCGAGCGAGGTCTTGCGCAGGAAGGCGCCGAACGGCGTGATGCGCGGATCGTCCTTGGTCGCCTGCGTGACGACCGGGCCGTTGTCCATCGCGCGCATCGAACGGAATTTATAGACCGTGATCTCGCCGCCGTCGAGGCCGTTGCGCTTCTGGCGAAAGATCGCCGGCCCGGGCGAACTTATCTTGACGCCGACGCTGATGGCCAGCAGCAGCGGCGAAATCAGCAGCAGGATCGCCACCGCCAGCACGATGTCCGACAGGCGCTTGACGAGCTCGTTGGTGCCGGTAAAGGGCGTCTCGCAGATGCCCACCACCGGCACGCCGTTCATGTCCTGCAGGCGGCCCTGGATGATGCTGATGCCGAACACGTCGGGCACGAAGAACAGCGACGCCGTCGTGCCCTGGATGCTTTCCAGCAGCTCCAGGATGCGCGGCTGCGAGCCCAGCGGCAGTGTGATGAAGACTTCCCTGACGCCATGGGCGCGGATGAAAGGCGCAGCGTCCTTCAGGCCACCCAGCATGTGGCCGCTGGTTTCGCCGGCCAGGCGCTCGTCGGTGCGGTCGTCGAACCAGCCGAGGAAGTCGCGGCCCTCTTCGCGGTCGCCTTGCAGCGCCGACGCCACCTTGACGCCGAGCAGGCCGGCGCCGATGACCACGGCCGGTTTGCGGATGTCCGGGTCGAGCGCACGCTTGCGCAGGATCGATCGCCCAACCCACACCGCCAGCCATTGCACCAGCGGCGTGGCGATGGACCAGCCGAGCAGCACGTTGCGGTCGAAGTAATGCATGCTGTCGGTGGCATACGCGCACAGCAGCAGGATCGCCAGCAAAGTGATCCACGACGCCACCAGGTCGGTGGCCGCGTTGAGCATGCCTTCCTTGTAGCGGTTGCGGCCCGGGAAGGTCAGCGCGAAGACCAGCAGGCACAGCACCAGGTCGGGCCGCATGATCGGTTCGCGGAACCACAGCGCCGTGCCCAGATAGACGAGCACGATCAGCGTCGGTTCGAGAACGGCGGCGACCAGCGAGGTCACCGATTGCGGCGCGCTGTAGAAGGTGCGTTTGTAGCTGCGGTCTTGGAACATCGACAGCGATAAGGTGGCCGGACTTGCCCTGGAGCCGCGTTCGAGCGCGGCGGATTGTTGTTGCTGGAGTAACGCTTGGAGCCTCGATTGTCCCCCAAAGCGCAGCGACGATTGGGTCGCAGTCGCCAGAGATGCCGCGCACTGCCTGCCTACAATCCGTGCAAATGTTGCAATCGGTTCGTGAGTTGGTGTTGCCGGCGGCGCAGGCCCGGCTGCTGCTGTTGGTCAACCATGTGGTCTCGCGCGAACCGGCAGCGGTGCAGCGGCTGAAGGCGCATGCCGGACGTCGCCTCAGCGTGGCCCTGATCGATCAGCCCGGCTGGCTGCCGGCGCTGCCGCCGTTTCGTGCCACGGTCACCGCGGCCGGTTTGTTCGACGGCGACGCCGATGCGGCGTTGGAGGATCCCGATCTGACCTTGCGCTTGTCGATGCCGTCGCCGCAGCAGTTGTTGGCAGTGTTGTCCGGCGGCGCAGCGCCCGACGTGCGCATCGATGGCGCCGCCGCGGTGGCCGCCGACATGCATTGGCTGGCCGACAACCTGCGCTGGGACATCGAGGCCGACCTGGCGCAGGTGGTGGGCGCCACGCCGGCACGGCTGGCGATGAGTGTCGGCCGCGCCGCGCGCCAGGCGCTGCGCCGCTCGTTCGCGCCGGGGCCGGACAACCACCCGCGATGAGGCAGCTGGCGCGGGCCCTGTTCATCGCTCTGACGCTGCTGCGCTTCGGCATCGACGACCTCGCGCTGTCGGGCCTGAAGCAGCGCTGGGTTCGGGCGCTGGCGCGCGTCGTCACCATCGGCCGCCGCTTCGACGAGCCGCGCGGCGTTCGCCTGCGCCGTGCCCTCGAGAGGCTCGGGCCGATCTTCGTCAAGTTCGGCCAGGTGCTATCGACGCGGCGCGACCTGCTGCCCGCCGACATCGCCGACGAACTGGCGCAACTGCAAGACAACGTGCCGCCGTTTCCCGGCGCGCAATCGGTGGCGATCGTCGAGCGTGCGTTCGGCAAGCGGCTGGACGATGTGTTCACGAGCTTCGACACCGAGCCGGTGGCCAGCGCGTCGATCGCGCAGGTGCACTTCGCGGTGCTGAAGAACGGCCGCGAGGTGGCGGTCAAGGTCTTGCGCCCCGGCATGCTGCGCGCGATCGACGACGACATCGCGCTGCTGCACCGCATGGCACAGTGGGTCGAACGCAGCGGCGACGACGGCAAGCGCCTGAAGCCGCGCGAAGTCGTCGCCGAGTTCGACACCTACCTGCACGACGAGTTGGATCTCGTTCGCGAAGCCGCCAACTCGGCGCAACTGCGGCGCAACATGGGTGGCCTGGCGCTGGTCGAGATTCCCGAGATGTACTGGGATTGGTGCACGTCCAACGTCATGGTGATGCAGCGCATGAACGGCATCCCGATCAGCCAGACCGAGCGCCTGCTGGCCGCTGGGGTCGATCTGAAGCGCCTGTCGCGCGACGGCGTGACGATCTTCTTCACGCAGGTCTTTCGCGACGGCTTCTTCCACGCCGACATGCATCCGGGCAACATCCAGATCAGCGTCGAGCCAGCGACCTTCGGCCGCTACATCGCGCTGGATTTCGGCATCGTCGGCACGCTGACCGACAACGACCGCGACTACCTCGCGCAAAACTTCCTCGCCTTCTTCCGCCGCGACTACAAGCGTGTTGCCGAGCTGCATCTGGAGAGCGGCTGGGTGCCGGGCGAGACCCGCGTCGATGCGCTCGAGAGCGCAATCCGCACCGTCTGCGAGCCGCTGTTCGACCGGCCGCTCAAAGACATCTCTCTCGGCCAGGTGCTGTTGCGACTGTTTCAGACTTCACGGCGGTTCAACGTCCAGATCCAGCCGCAGTTGGTGCTGCTGCAAAAAACGCTGCTCAACGTCGAAGGCCTGGGGCGCCAGCTCGACCCCGAGCTCGACCTGTGGAGCACGGCCAAACCGTTTCTCGAGCGCTGGATGGGCGAGCAGGTCGGCCTGGAAGGCTTGACGCAGCGCTTGAAAGACGAGGCACCGCGCTACGCCAAGCTGCTGCCGGAGTTGCCGCGCCTGCTGCATGCGGCCTTGCAACCGCGCCAGGATTCGGTGTTGATGCAGACGCTGCTGGCTGAGCAGCGCCGCACCAACCGCGTGCTGCGCGCCGTGCTCCTGGTCGGCGCCGGCTTCGTGCTCGGCCTGCTGGCGGCGCAGATGTTGCTGCGGCTGCTGCCGTGGTGGCGCTGAGCCTGTTTTAGCGGTTGGCTTTGAAGTTGGTGAAGGTGCGCGTGATCAGGCGCCGCGTCGCTGCGTCGGGCACGCCCGGCACGATCATCGTCTTCAGCGCCGCCTCGTCCGGGAACACCGCCTTGTCGTTGGCCAACTCCGGCTTGACGAACTTGCGCGCCTCCTTGTTCGGGTTGGCATAGAACACGGCGTTGGTCAGCGAGGCATGGACCTCGGGGCGCATGATGAAGTTGATCCACTTGTGCGCGTTCTCGGGGTGCTTGGCGTCCTTGGGGATCGCCATCACGTCGAAGAACAGCAGCGCGCCGGACTTCGGCAGCAGGACCTCGAGCGACTGTGGTTGCTTGGCCTTCTTCGAGCGGTCCTTGGCGATGTAGATGTCGCCCGACCAGCCGATCACCGCGCACAACTCGCCGCGCGCCATCTGGTCGATGTAGTCCGAACCCGCGCTGGCGA
>JANMHY010000171.1:0-2721 GCA_031375525.1 Burkholderiales bacterium | reverse complement strand
AAAGTCGAGCGCCTCGTCATCGTCGCCCTCGACCCCGGCCACGGCGGTGAAGACCCGGGCGCGATCGGCCCCAAGGGCCTGCGCGAAAAAGACGTCGTGCTCGCGGTGGCGCTGGCGCTGCGCGACAAGCTGAACGCGCAGCCCAACATGCGCGCCTTCCTGACCCGCGACGCCGACTTCTTCGTGCCGCTGGCCGACCGCGTGAAGAAAGCGCGGCGCGTGCAGGCCGACCTCTTCATCTCGCTGCACGCCGACGCCTTCAGCAACCCGGACGCGCGCGGCGCCAGCGTCTTCGCGCTGTCCGACCGCGGCGCCACCAGCACCGCCGCGCGCTGGCTGGCCAACAAGGAAAACGCCGCCGACGCGGTGGGCGGCGTCAACCTGCGCGCGCACAACGACGCCAACGTCATGCGCACCCTGCTCGACATGAGCACCACCGCGCAGGTCAAGGACAGCCTGCGCATCGGCAGCGAAGTGCTGGGCCAGCTCGACCGCGTGGCCCACCTGCACAAGCCGCGCGTCGAGCAGGCCGGCTTTGCGGTGCTGAAGGCGCCCGACATCCCGAGCATCCTGGTCGAGACCGCGTTCATCTCCAACCCGGAAGAAGAGCGCAAACTTGCCAGCGCCGAGTACCGCAAGGAACTCGTCGAAGCGCTGCTGGTCGGCATCAAGCGCTACTTCGCGAAGAACCCTCCGTTGGCGCGCAACCGCCAGCTCTGAGACCCTGGCCCCTGGCTTCCGTCTCGAACGGGTTGTCCCAATACGCACGGCGCCCGCGCAACCACTGCCACACCCCGGCCAGCAGATACGCCGCAAAGAACGCCGGCCCCCAACGCTCGCACTGCTGCACGTGCACCCGCTCATGGCGGCGCAAGCGCCGCATCGCGTGCGGCGTGCGCGCCAGCACCACATGGCCGAGCGTGATCGCGTCGAACGGCAGGCGGTGCATGAACGCACCGCCGCTGACCTCGATCACGCCGCGTACCCCGCGTGCGCGCGCGCCGCACAGCAGCATCAGCGCCGCCGCCACGCCGCCGACCAGCGTGCACGGCGCTGCCCACAGGTAGCGCAGCACAACCAAACCGCCGAAACTCACACGGGATCCTTGTCGAAGGCCACCGTGCCCGGCGGCAACTGCACCCAGGGGTGACGACGGCAGTCATAGATCGAAAGGCGCGGCGCCGCAAAGCCCGGGTCCGCGAAAGCGCCCACCGCGACGCCGACCGATCCCTCCTGACCGACTTCGGTATGGAACACCGTGGCGCCGCAGACCGGGCAGAACCTGAAGACGAACGTCGCCCCCTGATCGCCCGTGCGCACGTGTTCGGTGGACTCACCATGCACCTTGTACGGTGCAGCAAAACTGGCCAACGCGGCAAACACGCTGCCGGTTCGGCGTTGGCAGGCCAGGCAGTGGCACAGGCCAACCGCGCGCGGCTCGCCTTCGACGTCGATGCGAAGCTGTCCGCAGGAGCATGTTGCTGTGCGCGATGCCATCGCATAGTCCTTGTCTTTTCGCAGGTTCGGCCGCCGCCCTAAAACCAGTAGTCAGCAACACAGCGACCGTCGCGCGGCAAGTCGTCGAACGTGTTCAGGCCGTCGAAGTGATCGATCGGAATCTGCGCCACGGCTTCCGGCTCGGCAAGACGCAGGTTCACGGCGATTCGAAGACGTCCTTGCTGATCCTTCTGTAGTCCGCGCCAGAAGGCCACGCAGCCGCAAGCAGGGCAGAAGTGAAACTCGAGGGCCTTGCCTCGCACATACGCCTGCGTCTTGCCCGAGACCTCGATGCCTTCGCCTTCGTAGTCGTAGGCCCAGAGCACGCCGTATCGCCGGCATGCCGTGCAGTTGCAGGCGGTCGCACCGTCCGGGTGGCCGTGAAACTGCCACCGCACTTCGCCACACAGACAGGACCCTTGAATCAATTCAGTCTGGCCTCCTCATCGAGCCGCGCAAAGCCGGTTGGCAACAATGTACCGTGTGCTGCCGAGCGGCCCTGCATGGCTTGCTCGGGAGTCAGCGCAGCGACGCCAAGTGCGCGGCCAACAACTCGATCTCGGCAGTGTTCGGCAAGGGCATCGACATCCCGCTCCCTCAACCCCGCAGCGAGGTTCACCATCACCGGGGCGGTGAGCCACATCGTTTGGCATGAGGGGTGCGCAAAACGGCGCAGCTTTTTGGGCATTCCCTCGATGGAAAAGTTAGGCCCCGGGTTCGTGGCAAACCGCTTCGATGTTGTGCCCGTCCGGACCAATGACGAAAGCTGCATAGTAGTTCGCTTGGTAGTGCGGGCGCAGACCAGGCGCACCGTTGTCTTTGCCACCCGCCTGCAGAGCAGCGCGATAGAAAGCTTCGACTTGCTGGCGATTCTCGGCTGTGAACGCCAAGTGAAGATGCGCCGGCTTCTCCTCGGTTTGGTACAGGCACAGTGAAGCCTCACCCTTTGCGCAAAGCTCGACACCGTACATCGGCGGCCCCTCCGAGACAACAGCGACGCCGAGCGGTTCGAGTGCCTTCAGGAAGAATGCTTTACTCGCTGCATAGTCACTGACTCCGAATTTGACGTGGTCAAACATGAGTTCTCCGTGCGCCGGTCAAAACCGGCAAGGTGTTGTGAATGAAAGTTTCATACGTTGAAGGCTTAGCCAGCTACGGCGGCCCCGAGTCATGCGTGCACATTCGTAAGGGTGTGGGCGAAGCGTTGACAGGGGCACGCGCGGG
>JANMHY010000115.1:0-4283 GCA_031375525.1 Burkholderiales bacterium | reverse complement strand
AGAGCGTGCTGGAGAGGCGCGACACGATCATCGTGGCGTCGGTGAGCGCGATCTACGGCATCGGCAAGCCGGAGGACTATGCGCAGATGCGATTCATCGTCCGCGCCGGCGACAAGATCGGCCAGCGCGACGTGATCCAGCAATTGATCCGCATGCAGTACACGCGCAACGAGACTGACTTTTCGCGCGGCGGCTTTCGCGTCCGCGGCGACGTGATCGACATCTTCCCGGCCGAGCACAGTGAGCTGGCGATCCGCATCGAACTCTTCGACGACGAGATCGAGAGCCTGTCGCTGCTCGATCCGCTCACCGGCCGCATCCGGCAGAAGGTGCCGCGCTTCGTGATCTACCCGTCGAGCCACTACGTGACGCCGCGCGACCGTGTGCTGGCTGCGGTGGAAACGATCAAATCAGAGCTGCGCGAGCGCCTCGACGAGTTCGTCAAGGCCGGCAAGCTGGTCGAGGCGCAGCGGCTCGAACAGCGCACGCGCTTCGACTTGGAGATGATGAACGAGGTCGGCCACTGCAAGGGCATCGAGAACTACACGCGCCACTTGTCCGGCGCCGCGCCGGGCGAGCCGCCATCGACGATGGTGGACTACATGCCCAAGGACGCGCTGATGTTTCTGGACGAAAGCCATGTGCTGATCGGCCAGTTCGGCGGCATGTTCAATGGCGACCGGGCAAGGAAGAGCACGCTCGTCGAGTACGGCTTTCGACTGCCGAGCGCGCTCGACAACCGGCCGCTCAAGTTCGAGGAATTCGAGAAGCGGATGCGGCAGGTGGTCTTCGTCTCGGCGACGCCCGCCGACTACGAGCAGCGCCATGCCGGGCAGGTCGTCGAGCAGGTGGTGCGGCCGACCGGGCTGATTGACCCGGTGGTGGAAGTTCGACCCGCCACGCACCAGGTGGACGATGTGCTGCAGGAGATCCACGAGCGCGTGAAGGTGGGCGAGCGCGTGCTGATCACGACGCTGACCAAGCGCATGGCCGAGCAGCTCACCGACTACCTCACCGACAACGGCGTCAAGGTGCGCTACCTGCACAGCGACATCGACACCGTCGAGCGCGTTGAAATCATCCGCGACCTGCGGCTCGGTGTGTTCGACGTGCTGGTCGGCATCAACCTGCTGCGCGAGGGCCTGGACATTCCCGAGGTGAGTCTGGTCGCCATCCTCGATGCCGACAAGGAAGGCTTCCTGCGCGCGGAACGCTCGCTAATCCAGACCATCGGCCGCGCCGCGCGCCACATCAGCGGCCGCGCGATCCTGTATGGCGACCGTGTCACCGATTCGATGCGCAAGGCGATTGATGAGACCGACCGCCGCCGCGTCAAACAGGTCGCGTTCAACATCGAGCACGGCATCACGCCGCGCAGCGTCATCAAGCAAGTACGCGAGATGATCGACGGCGTGGTCTCCGACAAGACCGCCAAAGAAGACCTGGCCAAGGCGCAACTGGCCGCCGAGGTCGGCGCGTTCGACGAGAAGGATCTCTCCAAGCGCATCAAGCAGTTGGAGAAGCAGATGCTCGAACACGCCAAGAATCTCGAGTTCGAGAAGGCGGCACGGGTGCGCGACCAGCTGGCGTTGTTGCGCGAGCAGGCGTTTGGGGCGGCGGGGCATGACAGCAACGTGGTTCCGCTCGGAGGCAAGCCGTGAAGGTGCTGATGGTTTGCCTGGGCAACATCTGCCGCTCGCCGACGGCAGAAGCGGTGCTGCGAGCCAAGCTCGAAGCCGCGGGGCTGGCGCATCGTGTCGCCGTGGATTCCGCTGGCACCGGCGATTGGCACATCGGCAGCCCGCCCGATGCGCGCTCACAGCGCCATGCCGCGAAGCGCAGCTATGACCTGTCAGCATTGCGCGGGCGGCAAGTGGCCGAGGCTGATTTCCACCGTTTCGACCTTATCTTGGCGATGGACGAAGACAACCTCGCCGAATTGCAGCGTTTGGCGCCCGAAAGCGCGTCTCGCGCCGAGTTGCGCCTGTTCGCCGACGTCGAAGTGCCCGACCCTTACGTCGGCGGCCCGGCCGGCTTCGAGCAGGTGCTCGACCTGGTCGAGGTGGCCAGTGATGCCTGGGTCAAAAACCTTGCGGCCCGCCTGGGAACTTCCTGACCCATATCCGACCGAATCAGTCGGCTTCCGCTAAACTTGAGCAATCTGCTCGGGATAGCACCCCCTTCAAGGAGTTTCTCCATGCGCTTGACCACCAAGGGCCGTTTTGCCGTCACCGCGATGATCGATCTCGGCCTGCGTTCCACCAACGGGCCGGTCGCCCTGGCGGCGATCAGCCAGCGCCAGCAGATCTCGCTGTCCTACCTCGAGCAACTATTCGGCAAGCTGCGCCGCCACGAACTCGTGGAAAGCACGCGCGGCCCCGGCGGCGGCTACTCGCTCGGCCGCGATTCGGCCGAGATCACGGTGGCCGACATCATCCTGGCCGTCGATGAACCGCTCGACGCCACCGGTTGCGGCGGCAAGGAGCACTGCATGGGCGACGACACCGGCAAGTGCATGACGCACGACCTGTGGACGGCGCTGAACCACAAGATGATCGATTTCCTGAGCTCGGTGTCGCTGAAGAAACTGGTTGATGAGCAGATCGCCAAGGGCGTGTCGGTTGCCGAGCAGGCGCCGATGAAGCGCGCCATTTCATCGGTGCCGGTGGTCAAACCGATCCGCATCACCGGCCCGAATTCAGTGTTTGCGCTCGGCGCTACCTTTGCCAAGTGAGTTGTTTGCAATGGACATGACGCCTCATTTCCCGATCTACCTGGACTACAGCGCCACCACGCCCTGCGACCGGCGCGTCGTCGATGCGATGGTGCCGTGGCTGCGCGAGCATTTCGGCAACCCGGCATCGCGCAGCCATGCGTGGGGCTGGGAGGCCGAAGCGGCGGTGGAGAAGTCGCGCGAGCAGGTGGCGGCCCTCGTCGGCGCCGATCCGCGCGAGATCGTCTGGACCTCGGGGGCTACCGAGAGCATCAACCTCGCGCTGAAGGGCGCGGCGCAGTTCTACAAGACGCGCGGCAAGCACCTCGTCACCGCGAAAACGGAGCACAAGGCGGTGCTCGACACGATGCGCGAGCTGGAGCGCCAGGGCTTCGAGGTGACCTACCTCGACGTGCAGGAAGACGGCCTGGTCGATCTGAACCGCTTCAAGGACGCGCTGCGGCCCGACACGATCCTGGCTGCGGTGATGCTCGTCAACAACGAGATCGGCGTCATCCAGGACATCGCGGCGCTGGGCGCGATCTGCCGCGAGCGCGGCGTCGTTTTCCACGTCGATGCGGCGCAGGCCACTGGCAAGGTGCAGATTGATCTGGCCACGCTGCCGGTCGATCTGATGAGCCTGGCCTCGCACAAGACCTATGGGCCGAAGGGCATCGGTGCTCTGTATGTGCGCCGCAAGCCGCGCGTGCGCATCGAAGCGCAGATGCACGGCGGCGGGCATGAGCGCGGCATGCGTTCGGGCACGCTGCCGACGCACCAGTGCGTCGGCATGGGCGAGGCGTTTGCGATTGCACAGGCCGAGATGGCGATCGAAGGCGAGCGTATCCGCGGGCTGCAACAGCGGCTGCTGCGCGGCCTGAGCGACGTCGAGCAGGTCTTCGTCAACGGCCACCTCGAAAAACGCGTGCCGCACAACCTGAACATGAGCTTCAACTTCGTCGAAGGCGAGTCGCTGATCATGGGCTGCAAAGGCATCGCGGTGAGTTCGGGCTCGGCCTGCACGTCGGCCAGCCTGGAGCCGAGCTATGTGCTGCGCGCTTTGGGCCGCAGCGACGAACTCGCGCATTCGAGCCTGCGCATGACGATCGGACGTTTTTCTACCGTCGAAGAAATCGACCACGCGGCCAGCCTGATCCGCGACCGCGTGGCCAAGTTGAGAGACCTGTCGCCGCTGTGGGAGATGTACAAGGACGGCATCGACATCTCGACGATTCAGTGGACCGCACATTAAGGAGACGACCATGGCCTACAGCGACAAAGTCATCGAACACTACGAAAACCCGCGCAACGTCGGCTCGTTCGACAAGGGCGACGAGACGGTGGGCACCGGCATGGTCGGCGCACCGGCCTGCGGCGACGTGATGAAGCTGCAGATCAAGGTCAACCCGGCGACGGGCCTGATCGAAGATGCGCGCTTCAAGACCTACGGCTGCGGCTCGGCGATCGCCTCGTCGTCGCTGGTCACCGAATGGGTCAAGGGCAAATCTCTCGACGAAGCGCTGACGATCAAGAACGACCGCATCGCGCACGAGGTGGCGCTGCCTCCGGT
>JANMHY010000085.1:0-1741 GCA_031375525.1 Burkholderiales bacterium | reverse complement strand
CGCCTTGCCGGTGGCGGCTGTTGGTCTTCGTCGTGGCGAAGAAGTACCGGCCCAACAGGCCCGAGGGCGGCGCGGCGACCGAGCGATTTCTGGTACTCCAGCATGAGCGCGGGCGCCGCGCCGCCCTCGGGCCAGACGCGAACTACGCAGAAAGCAAACTTTGAATTTCGGCAACGCACCGAAGATAGAACCCCGTTTCATGCGCCGCGAGTGGCGTGCGGCGCAATCGACCACTGACATGCAAAGCGTCCTGCCCGTGCTGGCCATCCTCGGCGGCATCCTGATGGTGTTCTCGGCGACGATGCTGGTGCCGCTGGCGTTTGCCTTCATCGGCGGCGACGCAGCGCTCGCCGCCTATGACGGCGCAATCCTGATCACGCTCGGCTGCGGCCTGGCGCTGTTCTTGTCGTGCCGGCGCTTCAAGCGCGAGCTGCAACCGCGTGACGGCTTCCTGCTGGTCAGTCTGGTGTGGAGCGTGCTGCCGGCCTTCGGCGCGCTGCCGCTGCTGTTCCACATCCCCGGCCTGTCGTTCACCGACGCCTACTTCGAAGCCGTCTCGGGCTTGACGACGACCGGTGCGACCGTGCTCACCGGCCTCGAGAAACTGCCGCTGTCGATCAACGTCTGGCGTTGCTTCATGGTGCTGCTCGGCGGCATGGGCATCCTCGTGCTCGCAGTGGCCATCTTGCCGCTGCTCGGCGTCGGCGGCTCGCAGCTCTTCAAGGCCGAGACGCCGGGGCCGATGAAAGACACCAAGCTGACGCCGCGCATCGCCGAAACCGCGCGTGGTTTGTGGGTCGTGTACTTCGCCATCGCGACCGCCTGCTTCTTTGCCTACCGCGTCGCCGGCATGAACTGGGCGGACGCCTTCATGCACATGTGCTCGACGATGGGCCTCGGCGGTTTTTCGTCCTACGACGCCAGCTACGGCCAGTTCAACTCGCCGGCGATCGAAGCGGTGGCGATCGTCTTCATGCTGGTCGCCGGCGTCAATTTCGCGCTCTACTTCGTGGCCTGGAAGAAGCGCAGCCTGTGGGGCGTGCTGCGCGACGTCGAAACGCGCATGTTCGGGCTGACGCTGTTGGCTTCGGTGCTCGGCATCGCCGTCTTCCTCACGGTGCACGGCGTGTACCCGACCTTCGCCGAGTCCTTGCGCCACGCCGCGTTCAACGTCGTCTCGATCGCCACCACCACTGGTTTCGCAACGGTGGACTATGCGCAGTGGCCGGTCTTCGCGCCGGTGCTGATGCTGTTCCTGTGCTGCTTTGCCACCTGCGCCGGCTCCACCGGCGGCGGCATCAAGATGGTCCGCGCGCTGCTGCTGGTCAAGGGCGCGCGGCGCGAGTTCAAGCGCATCGTGCACCCGCGCGCCGTCGTGCCGGTGACGCTCGGCGGCAACATGGTCGATGCCAACGTCTTGCAGTCGGTGCTGGCTTTCATGCTGGTCTATGGCGCGGTGCTGGTCGGCGCAACGATGCTGCTGCTGTTCTCGGGGCTCGATGTCGTCAGCGCGTTCACCGCCGTCGTCGCTTCGATCAACAACACCGGCCCCGGCCTCGGCCAGGTCGGGCCTGCCGCCAACTACCAGGGCCTCACCGACTTCCAGACCTGGGTCTGCTCGATCACGATGCTGCTCGGCCGGCTCGAACTTTTTTCGATTCTGGTCCTCTTCACCGGCTCGTTCTGGCGGAAATAGTTCGATCGCAGTATCGTCACGCCATGCGCCCACCCATCGACTTCT
>JANMHY010000070.1:0-1620 GCA_031375525.1 Burkholderiales bacterium | reverse complement strand
TGGCGATGGTCTATGACCGCGAGATGGGGTTGATGCGATTGCTGCTGACCGCGCCGCTGCCGCGCTGGTGGGTGCTGGCCTGCAAGCTCATCGCCACCGCGGTGCTGTCGTTCCTGCAAGCCGCGGCGTTCCTGATCGTCGCCGCGCTGATCGGCACGCAGGTGCCGTGGCCCGGCGTGCACGCCATCGTCGCCGCGATCGCTGCGGCGTTGATGTTCGGCGCGCTCGGCCTGCTGCTGTCGGTGCACATCAAGCAGCTGGAGAACTTCGCCTGCACGATGAACTTCGTCATCTTCCCGATGTACTTCATCTCGACCGCGCTTTACCCGCTGTGGAAGCTCGAAGAGTCGGGTGCGACCTGGGTCTGGCGCATCGCCCAGATCAACCCGTTCACGCATGCGGTCGAGTGGATGCGCTTCGCGCTCTACGGCAAGGACCCGGGCATCGCGCCGTGGGTCGTGCTCGGCACCTTGGCCGTAGCCTTCGTGCTGGCGTGCTGGGGCTATGACCCGCAGCGCGGCTTTGGTCAACTCGCCAAGCGCGGGGGGCCGGCGTGAGGTTCGGTACTCCCGTGGCCACCGTTGCACAGCGATTGTTCTGGGTTTGGGCGGTGCAGTTCGGCGTGGCGATCTTCGCGGCGTGGTGGCTGCAGACTCGCGGCCTGTGGCGAGCGCTGGTTCAAGGCGACCCGAGCGGCATCAGCGTGGCCATCACATTGCTCTCGCTGATCGTCACGTTGTGGTGCGGACGCCGCGCGTGGCGCTTGCAAGCCGAAGCCGCCGACAACTCCGATTGGCGCCACGCCTACGCGCAATCGCCCGACCAAGCGACGGCGCTGCTCTCCGAGCACAGCCACGGTGCGCACGAAACCGCGTGGTGGTTCGCGGCCAGCACGATCAAGCTCGGCCTGCTGGGCACCGTGGTCGGCTTCATCTTCATGGCCTCGCGCATCGGCTCGATGCCGAGCTTCGACGTCGATCAGATCCAGGCCCTGCTGACGCAGATGACTGCCGGCATGGCAATCGCGCTGTACACCACGCTCGTGGGTTTGATCGCCAACTTGTGGCTCGGTTTGCAGTTGCTGCTGCTCGACCGCACAGCGGATCGCATCGTGGCGGACATCGTTGGGGGTGCACGATCATGAAATCTCATTCACCGCAGAGGCGCAGAGAGCGCAGAGGAAGCGCAGAGGAAGACAAGGCTGAACTCCTCTGCGCTTACTCTGCGTCCTCTGCGCCTCTGCGGTGAAGGAAACCAATAATGGCCATGCTGCGCAAACGCCGCCACGACGAGATCGATCCGTTCTCCGATCTGCTGTTCAACACGCTGCTCGCCTTCGTGATGCTGTTCGCCGCTGCGCTGGTGGTGATGAACCCGAAGGCCAAGACCGGCGTCATCGACGCCAAGGCCGAGTTCATCATCACCGTGACCTGGCCCGACCTCGACCCGAACGACATCGACACCTGGGTGCAAGACCCGGGCGGCAACCTGGTCTGGTTCCGCGCGCGTGAGGCCGGCCTGATGCACCTCGACCGCGACGACCGCGGTGTTGCCAACGACACCATCATCGTCAACGGCCAGACGGTCGTGAATCCGCTGAACCAGGAGGTGGTGACGATC
>JANMHY010000062.1:0-2092 GCA_031375525.1 Burkholderiales bacterium | reverse complement strand
GACCCGCTGACCGGCCTGCTCAACCGCGCCGGCTTGCGCCAACGCCTGCAACGCGGGCTCGACGCCGACCGCCAGGCCAGCGAGCGCCGCGTCGGCGTGCTGTTGATCGACCTCGACCGCTTCCGCCTCATCATCGAGTCGCTCGGCCAGGGCGCCGGCGACCAGCTGCTGCGGGCGGTGGCGGCGCGCATCCGCGGCGTGCTGCATGGCAGCGACGCTGCCGCGCGCCTGGGCGGTGATCAGTTCGTCGTCTGTTCGCAGGCGCTGGCCGGTGCCCAGGCGGCGGCGGTGATGGCGCGCAAGCAGCTGCGCGCCATCGAGCCCGCGCTGACGGTCGCGCAGCGCCAGACGCAGGGCAGCGTGTCGATCGGCATCGCGCTGGCCGGCAGCCAGGCGCAGGGCGATACGCCCGATCAGTTGCTGGCCTGCGCCGATGCCGCGATGCGCGCTGCCAAGGCGGGCGGCGGCGGCCGCTACCGCGTCTTCGAAGCGTCGATGATCGTCAACACGCAACTGCAGCTCGAACTCGACATGGCCTTGCGGCGTGCGCTGCAGGCCGGCGAGTTCGAGCTCGCCTACCAGCCGATCATGGGCGCCGATGGCCGCTCGATCGACGCCGTCGAGGCGCTGCTGCGCTGGAACGACCCGGCCCGCGGCGTCGTCTCGCCGGCCGAGTTCATCCCGGTGCTCGAGCAGACGGGCCTGATCGTGCCGGTCGGGCAGTGGGTGCTGCGCGAGGCCTGCAAGCGCGCGCAGGGCTGGATCGCGCAGGGCGCGCTGCCGGTGACGCTGTCGGTGAACGTCTCGCCGATCCAGTTTGCCGAGCCGGACTTCGTGCGCCATGTGCTGAGTGCGCTCGACGCCACCGGCTTTGAAGCGCACCTGCTGCAGCTCGAAGTGACCGAAGGCCTGCTGCTCGACCCGACGCCCGACTCCTTGCGCAAGATGGATGCGCTGGTCGATGCCGGCGTGCGCCTGGCGGTCGATGACTTCGGCATGGGCTACTCGTCGCTGGCCTACCTGAAACGCTTCCGCCTGCACTCGTTGAAGATCGACCGCATGTTCGTGCGCGACGTGCCCAAGCTGCGCCAGGACACCGCCATCGTGCGCGCCATCGTCGAGCTTGCGCACGCGCTCGAGCTGCATGTCACGGCCGAGGGCGTCGAGACCGCCGAGCAGCACGAGGCGCTGCAGGCGCTGGGTTGCGACTCGATGCAGGGCTTTCTGTTCGCGCGGCCGATGCCCGGCGAGGCGATGCGCGAGCGGCTGCTGCGCGAGCAAAGGCTCGATGCGGCGGAGCCGACGCCGTCGGATTGGTCAACGACGATGGCGGCGCAGCTCGCGGTGGAAACGAGCACGTAACGTCGGCTTTCAACGCCCGCACTGCGCGTGGCACCATCGGGCGATGAGCATTTCAACGATGGCGCCGCCGCTGACGGCGGCCGACGATGTGGACACGGCGCTGGTGCAGCGCGGTTTTGCCGTCATCGACGCGGCGCAGTTGCAGACGCTGATGGACGTGATGCCCGGCGTGGCCGAGCGCGCGCTGACGCATTGGGCATCGTTTTGGAACCGGCTCGCCCCCGACCAGTACCTGCGCGACGGCGGGCGCTACCGGCAGCGCCGCCATGGCTCGTTCATCATCGAAGGCCAGAGCGTCAGCGCAGCGCCGCACCGCGCGCATTGGCAGCCGCTGGAATACAACGCGCTGCACGGCGGCATCGAGCGCTGGTTCCAGCCGTTGGAGACGAGTCTCGTCGCCGAGCCTTTGTGGCAGCGTCTGTTGCTGATGCTGGCACAGCGCGCGAACGCCGTGCGTGGGCCGCGCGCGTGGTACTGCGAAGCGCACCAGTTCCGCATCGACACCGCGGGCGGCATCGGCCGGCCGACACCCGAAGGTGCGCACCGCGACGGCGTTGATCTGGTCGCGGTGATGCTGATCGCGCGCAGCGGCGTCAAGGGCGGCGAGACGCGGGTCTTCGATGCCGACGGCCCGGCCGGTCAGCGCTTCACGATCAGCGAGCCGGGGCAGATGCTGCTGCTCGATGACGCGCGCGTGATCCACGAGACGACGCCGATCCAGCCGACGGAA
>JANMHY010000048.1:0-5810 GCA_031375525.1 Burkholderiales bacterium | reverse complement strand
GGCTGGCTCGGCGAGCCGCAGGTGCGGCTGTCGGCCATCGACATGGCGGTGCCGATGCTGGGTGCGGTGCTGAGCTACGGCGCGCTGGTGGCGCCGATGCAGCGCGCGTGGGAGACCGTCGCGGCGCGCGAGCCGGCACGCTTGACGAGCCGCTTCGGCACGCCGGTCCATGCACTCAAGGATCTGGTCGAGGGTGTCGAAGTCGATGCCGGCGTTGCCGAAGCGTTCGACGTCGCCGTCGTCGCCGAAGGCGGCGTCTTCGGTGAGCAGAAGGCGCTGGCCGATCTGAGCCGCGACTACCGGCAGGACGCCTGGGTCGGCTCGGTCACGCTCGACGGCGGCCGCCCCGGTCTCGCCGTCGAGCGCTTCACGCGCCACGGCCCGGCGGCATTGCTGCCGCTACACGGCGGCAACACCTCGGCGCTGGTCTTGTGCGTGCCGCGCAGCGATGACCCGGTGCGCGACCTCGACGACGCGCAGCGCGTCGCCGTGCTCAACACCGTCTTCGAGCCCGGTGTCGGGCGTATCGCGGCCGTGTCACCGCTGAAGTGTTTTCCACTCGGCATGACAGCGCAGCGCAGCCTCGTTCGCGGCCGCCAGGTGTGCATCGGCAACGCCGCGCAGACGCTGCACCCTGTTGCCGGCCAGGGCCTGAACCTCGGCCTGCGCGACGCCTTTGCGCTGGCCGCCGCGCTGCGCGACGCCAGCGACCGCAGCCGGTCGTCGCCGAGCCTCGACGCGGCGTTGTCGCGCGTAGCCTGGCAGCGCGCGCCCGACCGCTGGGCGCTGATCGCCACCACCGACTTCCTGGCCCGCAGCTTTACCTGGAACGCACCGGGCCTGGACACGCTGCGCGGCGTCGGCCTGGCGGTGCTGAACAAGCTGCCTTTCGTGAAGGACGCGCTGGCGCGGCAAATGATGTTCGGTCGGCGCTGAGCCATATGATGATATATATTGCGCTATCCGAGTTTGCCGAGGAGTCGCCATGTCTCTCGTCCTGACCCAGGTCTATCTCGAAACCCAGCAGAAGAAGGCCCTGGCCGCCAAGGCCAAGGCCACCGGCCGCAAATCGTCCGACCTGATGCGCGAAGCGGTCGATGCGCTGCTGCTGGGCGTCAACACCAGCGAGCTGCACCAGCTCGACGCCGCCACGCGGCAGGCCGAGGTCGATCTGAAGGCGACGGTCAAGGCGCTGGATGCGAATACCAAGTCGCATCGCAGCTTCATGGCCGAGATGACCAAGCTGCGCAGCGCTTCGAAGTGAGCATCCTCGCCGACATCCTCGATCGGCTGTCCGGCATCGGCGCCGTGCGCGAGCGCGTCTCCGATCTGACGAGCCAGCTTGCCGACATGCGCAAGGTCATGGTCGAGCAGCAGAAAGACATCGCCGGCCTGCAAGGCCAGTTGCGCGCGCTGATTCAGATGCAGTCGTCGCGCTCGAAATAACTACAAGCGCCGGTGCTGCAAGGCCGGCAACTGGCGGCGCACCGCCGCCAGCTTCGCCGCATCGATCTCGGCCACCACCACACCCTCGCCTTCGGGCCGCACCGCGAGCACATCGCCCCACGGATCGACGACCATGCTGTGGCCCCAGGTGCGGCGGCCGTTCTCGTGCGTGCCGCCTTGCGCGGCAGCCAGCACGTAGCACTGGTTCTCGACGGCGCGCGCGCGCAGCAGCAACTCCCAATGTGCGCGGCCCGTCGTGTAGGTGAAAGCGGCCGGAACGCTCAGCACGTCGCAGGGTGGCGTGCACAGCGCGCGGTACAGCTCGGGGAAGCGCAGGTCGTAGCAGATCGACAGGCCGACACGCAGCGCGCCGGCCTGCACCGTCGTCGGTTTGCTGCCGGCTTCGAGCACACGCGCCTCGTCGTAGCTCTCACGGTCGGTCTCGAAGCGGAAGAGATGGATCTTGTCGTAGCGCGCCGCCAGCGTGCCGTCGGGGCCATACACGCAGCAGGCATTGCGCGCCCGCGCGGGCGTGCCGGCGCGCAGCGGCAGCGTGCCGCCGATCAGCCACAGGCCGTGCTGCTGGGCCTGCTGCGAAAGAAACGATTGGATCGGCCCTTCGCCCGCCGCTTCGGCATGGGCAAGCTTGTCCGTGTCGCGCTGCCCCATCAGGCAGAAGTACTCGGGCAGCGAGACGAGCTGCGCGCCTTCGCGGGCCGCTTGGCCGATCAGCCGCGCCGCCGCTTCGAGGTTGCGATCGACATCGGGTGTGGACACGGTTTGCAGCGCGGCGATCTTCATCTTGGTCCTCTCACGACGGCGGCTTCGGCGACGAAGCAGCAGCGGGGGTTTCGAAGTCGGGCAGCGGCGCATCGAGCTTGCGCTCCACACGCTCGACCTTCGGCTCGGCCCACGAGCCCTGCACCGTGAACTCGCGCGTGCTCGCCGCCATCAGCGGCCGGCGCAGAAAGAGCTGGGCGACGAAGCTGCCCAGGCCGACCGCCGGGTTGATCACCGCATAGGCCAGCGACGCAGTGCCGGCGTTGATCTCGGGCACGACGACGACGCGCAGGTCCTGCGTTTCGCGCTGCAAGTCGGCGTTGCCTTCCATCAGCACGGCGGCCTGCACGCCGCGCAGGCGCAGGTTGCGCGTCGCCGCCACACCGTCGTCGATCGTCACGTCGCCGGCGACGTTGTCGAAGGCAAAACCTTCCTGGAAGACATCGCGGAAGTCCAGGGCCAGGCGGCGCGGCAGCGACTGCAGGCTGAGCACCGAGAACAGACGCGACGCGCCCGGCCCGGCTTTCAGGAACTGGCCGTTGTCGAGCGCGATGTTGAGCTTGCCGTCGAGGCTGGGCAGGTGAAAGGCCAGCGGCGAGCCGGCCCACGACACCTGGCCGGCGACGCGGCCCTTGCCGCCGCGCAGCGTGCCGGCGAAACCGAGCCGCTCCATGAAGGCGCCGCTGTCGGCCAGGTCGAGCTTGAAGTCCATCACCATGCGCGGCGACGCGCCGGCCTGCCACTGCCCGCTGCCGGTGAGCTGCGCTTCGGGGGTGGTCAGCGCCAGCTTGTTCAAGCGCCACTCGCGCGCACCGCGGTTGACGCCTTCCAATTCGACGCGGCCGAGCTTCTTGCCGCGCAACTCGAAGTGGTCGATGACGATGTCGAGCGCCGGCACGGTGGCCGGTGCTTCGGCCAGCAGCGTCTCGACGCTGCTGGCTTCGCCTGGCGGCAATGCCAGACGCGACAGCCGCGCATAGACGCGGCCCGGCTGCGCAGCACCGGCGCGGTACTCGATGTAGCCGGCCAGTTGTTCGGCATCGATGTTGCCGCGCCAGGTGCCGTCGGCGCCATCCTGGCTGACGCCGAGCACGAGGTTGTTCAGGCGACGGCCGCCGGAGACGATGGACTGCGCGCGCAAGGCAACAACGCGCGGCAGGTAGCCGCCAGCGTCTTGTGCGGCAACGCCGGCCGGCGCCGCAGCCGTGACACCCGTTGCACCCGGTGCGCTCGTGCGGTCGAGCGCGGCGTTCCAGGCATCACCATCAACGGTGGGCAACGCCAACACCGCGTGCACGCCGCGCTCGGGCAGCGACGGCGCGGCTTCGAGCACGCCAATCGCGCCGCGCAAGACCAGCGCTTGGCCGTCGTCGCGCGTCAGGTCGCGCTGGTAGAGCGCCGACAGCACATGGGTCTGCAGCGGCCCCTTCACGTCATCGAGCTCGACGCGCAAACTGTCGCGCAGCGGCCCATCGGGCGCGATCCGCGTCTCCACGCGCAGCGGCCATGCCGCGTCGGCCGGTTTGGTCAGCGGCGCCGGCAGGTTCAGCGCCAGCCCAGTGAGCGGACTGGTCAGCGTGAACTCGCTGCGCCCGCGCACGAAGCCGAGCGCCAGCCGGTACGGCGTCTGCCCCGACGCTGAAGCCGCCAGCCGGGCCAGCGCACCGAGCTCGGCCGCACCGCGCAGCGCTTCGGCCGTGGCCACGCCCTGGCCGTTGAAACGCAGGCCGCCGTCCTGCTGCGTGCCGCCATCGAACGTGGCTTCGCCGCCGAGCACGCGCGCTGTGGCGCCGGCGACGCTGAAACCCTTCTGGTTGAAGCTGATGCGCGCCTTGGCCGCGGCCAGCAGCGGCGTCTCGCGCGTCAGGCGGACGTCGTTGCCGGCCAGTTGCACCGTGCCTTGCACGGTGCTGCGCTCCAACTCGGCGATCGGCAGTTCGAGCGCCAGCTTCAATTCGGCGGCGCCGCTGGCCGTGGCGCCGCGCAAGACGTTGCCGGTCCAGCCGCCGACCGGCGAGCTGTTGACGAAGCGCAGCAGGTCCGCCGCCGGGCCGCGGGCCTCGCCGTCGAGCTTCAACACCGGCTTGCGCAGCTCGCGGATGCTGGCGTTGACCTTCGACAACTCGACGCCCCACAAGCGCCCCTGCGCGTTGCGGATGTCCAGCGTGTTGCGGTCGATGATCAGTTCACCGGCAATGCGCGAGAACGCCGGCCACGACGCAGGCTCGCCGTCGGCGCCCGGCACGTAAGCCAGCTCGACGTCTTCGGCGCGCGCAGTGACGCGGAAGTCGCCGCTGGGCACGACCGGCTGCGCTGCCCCGGGCAGCGTGTAGGGCACGAACGGAAAGTCAAACAGGTCGCCCTTGACGGTGATGGTGGCGCTGGCCACCCGGCCGTCGCGCACGGCGCGCTCGACATAACGCCGCGCGCCCTCGGACAGACCCAGCGGCAGGTAGCGCGCCACCGCGGCCGCGCGGCCGCGCGAGAGTTGCGCCGACAGATCGAGCTGCCCCGGAAAGCGTCCGCCGCGCGCGAACCCGGCGCCGGCGCCGCTGCGCCAGACGGCCTTGGCAAGCTGGCCCTGGGCATCGGCGTGGGCGAACTGGGTGTCGGTGGCCGTGACGTCGATCGCCGGCGGCGCGCCCGCGGTTTGCGGCGTGATGCGCCACGCCAACTTCGTGGCAAAGCTGTCGAACGCGACCTCGGGGCGCTCGAAAAGGCCGGGAAAGATCAGCGCGCCCTTGTTCAGCGCAAGCTGAGCGCGACCGCCGTTCTCGCTGGCCTCGATGTCGAGCGTTGCGTTGCGCCAGCCGGGCCGGCCGAGGCGGCTGGCATCTGCCGCTGGCTTGGCCGCAATCGACAGCGCGCTGGCCTGCGTCTTCAGCGTGTAGCTGCGCGGCGCATCGAGCGGCCCGTCCCAGCGTGCGGCGAGGTTGTTGACCTGGCCGCTCGGCGCCAGCTCGGCAAGCAGTTGCTGCACGGCATCGCCGAGCGGCAATTGCGCCGCCAGCGTCGCCAGCGCGCCGATGTCGAGCCGGTCAGCCGTGAACTCACCGCCGTCGAACGACGGCGCAGCCGCAGAAGACGCGACGCCGGCTACGGGCTCCCCTTCACCGGCGCGTTCGCGCAACACCAGGTTCCAGCGTGTGGCGGGCCAGTCGATGCTGCCGCTGGCAAAGCTCAGTTGCTCTGCGGCAAAGCGCAGCGTGCGCCCGTCACGCGCCACGCTGAAGCGGCCCTGCAAGCGCTCGAGCGGCAAGGCCTGCGCGGTGCGTCCGGGAAAGCGCAGTTGCACCTGGCGCAGGGCCAGATCGGCCTGCACCGACTTGACCTCGCCCGCGGCCACCTCGACCCAGACCCGCATCGCGCCTTCCCCCTGCGGCACCTCGACCGGCAGCGCCGGCAGCCACGGCCGCAGCGCCGCCGCGTCGGCCTGCGGCAAGTCGGCATACGCGGTGCCGCTCCAGCGCCGCCAGTCGCTGCGTTGAGCCAGCAGCGGTTGGCGAAACATGCCCAGCAGCGAGATCCGTTGTCCGACCTGCGACGGCGGCGTGGAGTCCAGGCGCTGCTCGTTGCCGGCCAGG
>JANMHY010000028.1:0-1996 GCA_031375525.1 Burkholderiales bacterium | reverse complement strand
CCGAAGTTCTGCACCGCCGCGCGAAACACCATGCGCCCGATGCGGCCGAAGCCGTTGATGCCTACCTTGATCGTCATGTCAGAAGACTCCGTCGTAGAAATGAAAAAAGCTCAGGCGCGACAACCGAGCTGGCCCTTGGACTTGTTCTCGAAGTAGCCCAGCGGCGCCGGGCACTCGGGCTTGGCCGCCGGCAACGCCGTGCCGGCCTTGGCGGTGCAGGTGTAGGCGCCGCTC
This sequence comes from Burkholderiales bacterium, assembly GCA_031375525.1. Taxonomy (GTDB): domain Bacteria; phylum Pseudomonadota; class Gammaproteobacteria; order Burkholderiales; family Burkholderiaceae_C; genus CADEEN01. The sequence continues at coordinate 1,762 of JANMHY010000028.1, read as the reverse complement.
TTCTTGCTCACGCCGGCGGCGCTCAACTTCCAACCGTCGGGGCAGCTAGGGCCTGCGGCCTTGGCCGGAGCGGCCGCAGCCACAGCCGCCGGCGCATCCACCTTCAGCATCGCCTTCTGGTCGCCGCCCTTGCACTTGAGCATCGGCAGATCGGTGCGCGGCAGGATCGAGATCTTGTAGTTGCCCGGCTTGGTGTAGGTGTGCGTCGTCACCAACGGCACATCCTTTTCCTGGTTGATCTTGAAGTTCTTGTTCTTGCCGTCGCCGAAATCGACGCGCAGATTGCAGTTCGGGTTGCCGGCGCTGTCGAAGGTGCCGGTGATCGTCACCGGCTCGCCGACCTTGGCAGTTGCCGGTTCGACCTTGACGCCGGAAAAGGTCTGCGCACCGACCGGTGCGGCCAGTGCGAGGCAGAGCGCCGCAGCGAACGTGAGTTGGTAGGTCACAGAGTCTCCTTGTGTGTGCGGTATGTGAACCAGGTTCATTTTGACGCGCCGCCGCCGGGCGGATTGCCCAGGCTGAGGATGGTGCACGGCACGCTGATTGTCGTCTGCTGCGCAACCACCGCCCTGAGCGTCTTCGTGTCCAGATTCAGCTCCCGTCGGCGCAACCAGTCGAGGAAGAACCGTCGCTCGGGGTTGCGCGCGCCGAGTTCGCCCACGGCGTTGGCGCTGAACGGCTGATAGAGCGTGAGCCGGACCTCGAACGGACAGCCCATGGTGGTGAAGTCGAAATACGCATTGGCTTGTTCGATCCCCTTGACGTTGCGCAAGAAACTCGTCAGGGGCATGTCGTTAAGCAGCACCTTCGCGTCGCCTTCGAATCGATAGGTATAGAACTGGACAACCTCCACCGAGGCGCCTGCGTGACACGGCATGCGATAGCCCTCGCTATACGCTAGCGCAGCACGGCGCAATGCCGAACTGTTGACGTCGTCGAGTACCGTGGCCGATGGCGGGCTTGTCGCGTCGGAGAAAGTCAACTTGACAATGACCGTGCCATGCTCACCTCGCTTGATGGCCTCGGCCGGATAAACGACACGTTCTTTAGGGCTTTGGTGCGCGATGCACGCCTGCAGACGCTCCTGTCGCTGGGCGTCGGCGTCGACAGGCGGACTGAAATAGGCGCGCCGTCCATCGGTGGGTTTGAACACGAACTCCTGGCGCAACGTGGCACTCTGGCCGGCTTCTAGGCACGGCACGCGGTAGGCATCGACAAACGTGCGAACGCTGGCGACAAACGTCCGGCCGCCTTCATCCTCGATGACATCGACGCTCGGGGCGGTGTCGGAACTCGAAAACGTCAACTCGACCAGGACCCGGCCGCTATCACGTCGCTCGAAAGACTCCTGCGGGTACGTCGGCGAGCCCAACGTCAACTCGCCGCGCGTCAGGCAACGCTGAGCCGCACTGGGCGAAACGGCGATGGTCTGTGCGTCGGCTGTCCCCGCCAACGCGAGCGCACCCAGCGCCAGCAACCCCGCGCGCATCGCCCTCATGTGAGCAGTACCTTGCGCACCACCGCCGCCACGTTCTCCGCCGTGAAGTTGAAGTGCTTGAACAGCGCCCCCGCCGGCGCCGAGTCGCCATAACGATCGAGCCCGACGACGGCCGCGCAGCCGTACTTCCACCAGCCGTCGGTGACCCCCGCTTCGTCGGCGACGCGCGGCAGCTTCGGCGGCAGCACGCTGCTCTTGTAGTCGGCGCTCTGGCGATCGAACACGGTCGTGCTCGGCACCGAGACGACGCGCACGGCCACGCCT
>JANMHY010001028.1:0-1998 GCA_031375525.1 Burkholderiales bacterium | reverse complement strand
AGCTGCGGGTTCTCGAGCTTGATCTGGTTGATCAGGTCGATGCCGAAATTGCAGTGCATCGACTCGTCGCGCAGGATGTACTGGTACTGCTCGGCCGCGCCGGTCATCTTGTTCTGGCGGCCGAGGGCAAGGATCTGGGTGAAGCCGACGTAGAAGAACAGGCCTTCCATCAGGCAGGCAAAGACGATCAGGCTTTTGAGCAGCGTCTGGTCGTCTTGCGGCGTGCCGGTGTGGAAATGCGGGTCGCTGATGGCCTCGATGAACGGGATCAGGAACTGGTCCTTCTCGCGGATCGACGGCACCTCGTTGTAGGCGTTGAAGATCTCGCTCTCGTCCAGGCCGAGCGACTCGACGATGTACTGATAAGCGTGCGTATGAATCGCTTCTTCGAAAGCCTGGCGCAGCAAAAACTGGCGGCACTCGGGCGCCGTGATGTGGCGGTAGGTGCCGAGCACGATGTTGTTGGCGGCCAGCGAATCGGCGGTGACGAAGAAGCCGAGATTGCGTTTGACGATGCGGCGCTCGTCGTCGGTCAGGCCGTTCGGGTCTTTCCATGTGGCGATGTCGCGCGACATGTTGACTTCTTGCGGCATCCAGTGATTGGCGCAGGTGGCGAGGTACTTCTCCCAGGCCCACTTGTATTTGAACGGCACCAACTGGTTGACGTCGGTCTGGCCGTTGATGATGCGCTTGTCGGCGGCCGACACACGGCGCGTGCTCGCGGCGGCAACGATGGGTTGCGGCTTGGCTTCGACAGATTGAACAGGCGACATTGCCGAGGTGCGCGATTCGATGACCGAAGTCATCAACGCTGGCCCCTGCGGAATGATCGCGGAGCGCGGTTGCGGCGTCGACTTGCTGTGAATGTTTTCTTCCCAGACCAACATGTGTTCGGGTACTTCCTATGGCAAAGAATTATGTGAGTGTTGTGCGCGAACACCAAGCACTTCTTGACATTCGCGCGCTCGCGTTGTTGCGCTCACGCATCGTGAATGCGCGTCGTCTTCATCGTTGATGCGATTCGAAATTCACTGACAAGCTTCGCACGTTGGATCGTCGACGCCGCAAAATTTGACGTCGGTGGATGGTGCGCTGCTGAGTTGCGCGCGCGCTTGCGCAGCGGCCGCATCGAGCGCCGACATCGCAGCACCACTGCCCGCACCGCCCGAGCTCACTGCGTTGTGGCGGCTCTTCGTCACCGTGCTCATCTCGACATGCGTCGCTGCTTTCGTGCGCAGGTAGTAGGTCGTCTTCAAGCCGCGCAACCACGCCAACTTGTAGGTGTCGTCGAGCTTCTTGCCCGACGCTCCTGCTATGTAGATGTTGAGCGACTGCGCCTGGTCGATCCACTTCTGGCGGCGCGACGCGGCTTCGACGAGCCACGGCGCTTCGATCTCGAACGCGGTGGCGTAGAGCGCCTTCAACGACTCGGGCACGCGGTCGATCGGACGCAGCGAGCCCTCGTAATGCTTCAGGTCCATCACCATCACGTCGTCCCACAGACCGAGCGTCTTCAGGTCGCGCACGAGGTACTCGTTGACGACGGTGAACTCGCCCGACAGGTTCGACTTGACCGACAGGTTGCCGAAGCTCGGCTCGATCGATGCGTCAACGCCGATGATGTTGGAGATGGTGGCCGTCGGCGCGATGGCCACGCAGTTGCTGTTGCGCATGCCGTGCTCGGCGATGTGGGCGCGCAGCAGGCCCCAATCCAAAGTCTCGGAGTCATCGACCTCGACATAGCCGCCGCGCTGCTCGGCCAGGAGCTTCAGCGAATCCTGCGGCAGGATGCCTCGGTCCCACAGCGAGCCGGGGTAGCTCGAGTAGCGACCACGCTCTGCCGCCAGTTCGGTCGAGGCGAAGTAGGCGTGGTAGCACACCGCTTCCATCGAACGGTCGGCAAATTCGACCGCTTCTTTGCTCGCATACGGCAGCTTCAACTCGTACAGGCAATCCTGAAAGCCCATGATGCCCAGCCCCACCGGGCGATGACGCAGG
>JANMHY010000589.1:0-2630 GCA_031375525.1 Burkholderiales bacterium | reverse complement strand
GGTCGGCGCAGGCCGCGGCGCCCATGCGGTCGAACAGGCCGATGGCCTGCGCCAGCGCGTCCGGATGCTGCCGCGGGTCCATCAGCATCAATGCGTAAGCCTGGTGGCGAGGCATGCCGCGCTGCTCCCAGGCAGGCGCGGCGCCGGCGAGATCGCCCGCGAGTTCGAGGCTGCACGGCTCGGCCATCGCCCCACCGGACAGCGCGCGCGGGTCTTGCCCCGCGCGATGCATCCAGCAGGCGAGTTCGCCGCGATCCCACAGCGTGAGGTCGGCGCAGGCTTGCAATGCAGCGCGCACCACTGCAGCACAGGCGTCGGTATCGCCGCGCAGCCACGCCGCTTCTGCCAGGCCGAGTGCCAGCGGCACGATGCGGTCGGGCTCCTGCGAAGCCAGCGCCGCAGGCCAGTGCGCTTGCAGCGCGCGCGCATCGGCGCTGGGGTCTCTCAGCATCGCCACGGTCGCGGCAACGGTGGCCACGGTCAGGTGCGTGGTCGAAGACGTCGCCGCCGACGCCTCGGCCTGCAACGACTCTGCAGCCAGCGCCTGCGCTTCGTCGAGGCGCCCTTGCATCAGCCGCACCTGCACCAGCGCACCAACCAGGCCGGCCACATGCAAGTCCATGTCGTGCGCGCGCGCGAAAGCGATGCCGGGCACGATCAGCGCGTCGGCCTGCACCAGCAGGCGGTTGCGCACGCTGGCCTCGCTGGCGTTGCGGTAAGCACGCGAGGCGTGGTCGTGCAGGTTGTGTTCGAGCGCGATGGCCAGGCTCTGCTCGAGCATCTCGAAGCCGCGCGTCTGCCCGTGGTCGGCCAGCGCCGAGCCGATGTTGTTCAGCGCGTGCGCGATCGTGCCGTGCTCGTTGAAGCGCTTGGCCAGCGCGATCGCGCGCTCGCCCCAGGTCTCCGCCAGGCGCCATTGGTTGGTCAGCATGTGGCCGGCCGAGCGCATGCTGTAGGCCATGGCCAGGCCGGGGCTCGGCTCGATCGATTCGAGCGTGGCGATCGCGGTGTCGAGCCAGCGTTGCGCTTCGTCCAGGCGGCCGAGCGTGCGGCACAGGCTCGACAGGCCGCGCTGGTTCAAGCCCACTTTCTCGGTCTGGCCGAGCTGGCGGCGCAACGCCATCGCCTGCAATCGCGCCGCGATCACCTCTTCGCCAACGGCCGCAGTCAGGCTGCATTCGTAGGCCCAGCGCTCGAGCAAGTCGGCACGCTGCTCGTCGTCGGCATGGCGCGCATGGTCTAGCGCCACGCGGTAGTGCGCGGCCGCCTCGCGGTGCGCGCCCATCGCCGCCGCGTGCGCAGCGGCTTGCGGCGCGGTGGCCAGCACGGCGTCGCTGTCATTGGCGTGCTGCGCGTGATAGACCGTGCGGTCGAGCAGGTCGTCGGACTGCTGGCGCAATTGCAAATACAGGCGCGCGTGCATCTCGCGTCGGCGCAGCGGCGAGAGTGATGCTTCCACCGCGCGCCGCGCCAGCTCGTGGCGGAAGGCCAGCCCGCGCTGCGCCCACTGCAACAGGCCGGCGTGCACGCACTCGTCGATGCCTTGCACCGCGGCTTCGCCGACCAACGCCGTCACCAGCGCCGGCTCGATCGAGCCCGGTGCCAGGCTCGCCGCCGTGGCCGAGCGAGAGGATGCCGGCGTAGCCCCAGATCAGATCGATCGCCAGCGCGGCGATCGCGTAGCAGAGGATCTTGCCGATCAGGCTGACGTAGAAGTCGGGCAGGTGCAGCGCGCTGTCGGCCGCAACGACGAGGTTCAGCACCGGCAGCGCCACCGCGACGATCAGCAGCGCGATCAACACGCCCGTCCACTGCTTGGCGCTCATCATGCTTCGGCGCTCCGGCCCTTCAACGCAAACAGCCCTTGCGGCCGCTTCTGGATGAAGAGCACGATCACGACGAGCACCATGATCTTGGCCAGCACCGCGCCTTGCCAGCCTTCGAGCAGCTTGGTCAGCACACCGCGGCCGAGGCCGGCAACGACCGCGCCCCAGAGCTGCCCGACGCCGCCGAGCACGACGACCATGAAGGCATCGACGATGTAGCTCTGGCCGAGGTCAGGCCCGACGTTGCCGACCTGCGCCAGCGCGCAACCGGCGAGGCCCGCAATACCGGCGCCGAGCGCGAACGCATACGTGTCGACGCGCGCCGTGTTGACGCCCATGCACGCCGCCATCGGCCGGTTCTGCGTCACGCCGCGCACGAACAGGCCCAGGCGCGTGCGCGCGACGAGCAGCGCCACACCCACCAACACGAGCGCCGCGAAGGCGAGGATGGCGATGCGGTTGAACGGCAGCGTCAGGTTCGGCAGCACCGCGATGCCGCCCGACAGCCACGCCGGGTTCTCCACCGGCACGTTCTGCGCGCCGAAGACCGTGCGCACGCTCTGCATCAGGATCAGGCTGATGCCCCAGGTGGCGAGCAGCGTTTCTCGCCGCCGCACTCGTCGGCGCATTGGAGCGCACCGTCATCCGCTGGCTCTACGGCCGGCCGCTCGAAACGCTGCTCGCCACCTGGGGCATCAGCCTGATCCTGATGCAGAGCGTGCGCACGGTCTTCGGCGCGCAGAACGTGCCGGTGGAGAACCCGGCGTGGCTGTCGGGCGGCATCGCGGTGCTGCCGAACCTGAC
>JANMHY010001012.1:0-1769 GCA_031375525.1 Burkholderiales bacterium | reverse complement strand
AGGCGATCACCGGGCCGTGATGCTTCTCCAACTGCTGAGTGACGAACGGAATCTTCGGCTCGGCTGCGGGGTGCAGCATGTTCCAGCGCTCGCAGTCCTGGCCGTCGCGCGTCAGCTCGTTGAAGCTCGGGCAACTCCAGACGTTGGCCGCCACGCCCCATTCTTTTTCGAGCAGTTCCTTGGCCGCCATCGACTCGCGCAGGATCGTGCCGCTGCCGAGCAGGTTGACACGCGGCGTCTTCTTGGCGCCTTCCTGCAGCAGGTACATGCCCTTCAGGATCTGCTCTTCGGTGCCTTCCTTGAGACCCGGCATCGGGTAGTTCTCGTTGAGCAGCGTGATGTAGAAATAAACGTTGTCCTGCTTCTCGACCATGCGCTTCAGGCCGTGATGCAGGATCACGCCGACCTCGTGCGCGAAGGTCGGGTCGTAGCTGATGCAGTTCGGGATCGTGCCGGCCAGGATGTGGCTGTGGCCGTCTTCGTGCTGCAGGCCTTCGCCATTCAAGGTCGTGCGTCCCGACGTGCCGCCGAGCAAAAAGCCGCGGGCCTGCATGTCGCCAGCGGCCCATGCCAGATCGCCGATGCGCTGGAAGCCGAACATCGAGTAGTAGATGTAGAACGGAATCATCATGCGGTTGTTCGTCGAGTACGACGTCGCCGCAGCGATCCAGCTCGCCATGCCGCCCGCTTCGTTGATGCCCTCTTGCAGGATCTGGCCGTTGACCATTTCCTTGTAGTACATGACCTGTTCTTTATCGACCGGCGTGTACTTCTGCCCTTCCGGGTTGTAGATGCCGATCTGGCGGAACAGACCTTCCATGCCGAAGGTGCGCGCTTCATCGACCAGGATCGGCACGACGCGCGGGCCGATCTCTTTGTCGCGCAGCAGTTGCGTCAGGAAGCGCACATAGGCCTGCGTGGTACTGATCTCGCGGCCTTCGACCGTCGGTTCGAGCACGGCCTTGTAGGTGTCGCTCGGCGGATTCGTGAAGCTCTCGTCGGCCCTGGTGCGCCGCTGCGGCAGGTAGCCGCCGAGCGCGCGGCGGCGCTCGTGCAGGTACTTCATCTCCGGCGTGTCGTCGGCCGGTTTGTAGAACGGGATCTTCGGCAACTCGGCATCCGGGATCGGGATGTTGAAGCGGTCGCGGATGTAGCGCAGGTCGTCGTCGCTGAGCTTCTTGGTCTGGTGCGCGGTGTTCTTGCCCTCGCCGGCGCCGCCCATGCCCCAGCCCTTGACGGTCTTGACGAGCAGCACCGTCGGCTGGCCCTGCGCTGAATTCGCTTCGTGGAACGCGGCATAGACCTTGCCCGCATCGTGGCCGCCGCGGCGCAGCGCCCAGACATCGGCGTCGCTCATCTTGGACACCATCTCCAGCGTGCGCGGGTCGCGGCCAAAAAAATTCTTACGGACGAAGGCGCCGTCATTCGCTTTGAAGGCCTGGTAGTCGCCGTCGAGCGTGTCGAGCATGACCTTGCGCAACGCGCCGTCCTTGTCCTTGGTCAGCAGCGGATCCCAGTTGCTGCCCCAGATCAGCTTGATGACGTTCCAGCCCGAGCCGCGGAACTCGCCTTCGAGTTCCTGAATAATCTTGCCGTTGCCGCGCACCGGGCCATCGAGGCGCTGCAGATTGCAGTTGATGACGAAGACCAGGTTGTCGAGCTTCTCGCGCGCGGCCAGGCCGATCGCGCCGAGCGACTCGGGCTCGTCCATCTCGCCGTCGCCGCAGAACACCCAGACTTTTCGCTTCGCGGTGTCGGCGATGCCGCGC
>JANMHY010000921.1:0-7540 GCA_031375525.1 Burkholderiales bacterium | reverse complement strand
ACGACATTCGCCTACACCCTCGGCGGCGGCACCGCCACCGGCGGCGGCACCGACTACACCACACCGCCCACCTTCAGCAACGGCGTCACGCTGGCCGGCGGCATCCTCAGCGTTCCGGCAGGCGTGACCTCGTTCACCGTCAGCGTGCCGAGCACGCTCGACACGATCGACGAAGGCGCGTCCGAAACCTACAACCTCTCGGTGGGCGGCGTTACCGCCGTCGGCACGATCACCGACGACGACAACCCGCCAACGATCGGCATCAACGACGTTACCGTCAACGAAGCCGCAGGCACGATGACGTTCACCGTCAGCCTGTCCGCCGCGTCGGGCCTGCCGGTCAGCGTCGCCTACGCCACCAGCGACGGCAGCGCCACCGCAGGCAGCGACTACACCGCCGCCAGCGGCACGTTGAACTTTGCCGCCGGCGTGACCTCGCAGACGATCACGGTGACGATCGCCAACGACACGCTGGCCGAGGCCAGCGAGACCTTGAACGTGACGCTGAGCGGCGCTGTCAATGCCACCATCGCCGACAACCTCGGCATCGGCACCATCACCGACAACGACCAGCGCCCGGTCGGCCGCCCCGCTACCGTCACCACCAACGAAGACACGGCCTACACCTTCGTCATCGGCAACTTCCTGATGAACGATGCCGAGGACGGCACCAACGTCAACCCGAGCGCGGTGCGCATCGACACGCTGCCCAGCAACGGCAGCCTGTTCCTGAGCGGCGTGCTCGTCACCGCGGGCCAGGTCATCACGCAGGCCAACATCACCTCGGGCCAGTTGACCTTCTTGCCAGCGTCCAACGCCAACGGCACGGGCTACGCCAACTTCACCTTCAGCGTGCGCGACAGCAGCGGCTACTTCGACACCGCGCCGGACACGACCACCGTCAACGTCACGCCGGTCAGCGACGGCGCGCCGGACGCGCGCAACGACCTGTTCCAGACCACCGGCCTGACGCCGATCGTGATCACCGCGGCGCAACTGCTGGCCAACGACACGCTGGTCGACAACGCCGCCATCACCTCGGTCACCGCTGTCAGCGGCGGCACGCTCGTCAACAACGGCAACGGCACCTACACCTGGACGCCGAGCGGCGTCGGCACCGGCACCTTCACCTACACGCTGACCGATCAGGACGGCCAGGCCGACACCGCCACCGTGCGTGTCGTCTCCACCGGCGCGAACGACGATCTGGCGACGGTCAACGAAAGCGCATTGGCCAACGGCACCGGCGCCGGCACCGTGCTGGCCAGCGGCAACCTGTTCACCAACGACACCGGCAACAACACGGTCAACAGCATCACCTTCAACGGCACCACCGTCACCGACGGCGGCACCGGCGACACCGATGCACGCGCCGGCTACATCGGCGTCAGCAGCACCGAGGGCCGTCTGATCGTCGATACCACCGGCGCCGGTGCCGGCGACTACACCTACACGCTGGTCAGCAACGCCAACAACAGCGCCGCCGCGGACGACACCAGCGTTACCGAAGTCTTCAGCTACGACGCCAATGCCATCGATGCCGCGCTGCGCATCACCATCACGGACGACGCGCCGCAGGCCATCAGCCGCACGGTGCAGGTGTCCGAAGACCAGGTGCCGAGCTACCGCCTGGTGCTGGTGCTCGACGTTTCGGGCTCGATGGACACGGCCAGCGCCGGCGGCGAGGTGCGGCAGGTCAACGCCGACGGCAGCATCTCCATCACGACGCGCCTCGAGCTGGCGCGCCAGGCCCTGGCGCAGCTCGTCACCGAGTACTACAACCAGGCGCAGAACGTCTCGATCACGCTGATCACCTTCTCCGACACCGCCACCGTCGTCAACAGCACGCCGTACACGACCAAGGGCGCCGCCATCACGGCCATCCTCGCGGCCGACGGCAGCGGCGGCACCAACTACAGCAACGCGCTGACTGCGGTGCAAGGCGCTTTCGGCACCGTCAGTCCGGGCGTGCGCAACGCGGTGTACTTCGTCTCCGACGGCGCGCCGTCGGGCGGCGATCTCACCACGCCGGCGGCGAGCAGCGGCTACACCACCTTCGTCACCAACAACAACATCGACTCGTATGCCGTCGGCGTGGGCAACGGCATCGCCAACACCGGCCCGCTCAACGGCATCCACAACGTCGATGCCAACGGCAACGGCACGAGCGACGGCGCGATCGTCGTGCCCGACCTCAACGACCTCGGCGCGGCGCTGCTGTCCACCGTGCCGCTGGCCTACGGTGGCAACGTCGTCAGCAGCACCGCCAGCGGCAACGTGCTCGGCGCCGACGGCGGCTACATCCAGACCGTGACGATCAAGCTCGACACCGACGGCAACACCGCCACGGCGCCGGTGGATGTGACGTTCACGCGCAATATCGGCACCAACCAGATCACGAGCTCGACGCCGCTGACCGGCTTCCCGGTCACCGGCGACCTGCTGACGCTGACCGGCAGCCGCGGCTTCGGTCTGGGCACGCTGACCTTCAACTTCTCCACCGGCGAGTACACGTACTTCACCGGCGGCACCGCGACCGAGGGCGATGCGTTCTCGTTCACCTTCGTCGCCCGCGACGGCGACGGCGACGTCACCGCACCGGCCACGCTGACGGTGAACATCGCCGACGGCCACCCGGTGGCGCGGCCCGACACCGACACGCTCACGGCCAACCAGACCCGCTTCGAAGGCAATGTCATCAGCGGTCTGGGCACCGACGCCGGCCTGGCGCTCGGCGGCACGCTGACCAACTTCTCGCCCAGCGGCGCGGGGGTCGATGACGCGATCGACGGCGCTCAGGTCAGCAGCATCGTCTTCAAGGGCGTGGCCTACACGCTCGGCATGGCGGCTTCGGGCACCGGCGCCGGCTTCACCTGGAGCGTTGCCGGCGGCCAGCTCACGTGGACGGCCACCACCGGCGGCGAGAAGCTCGTGTTCGCCACGACCGGCTACTACGACTACACACCGCCGACCGCCGCCCTGCCGGTGGTCAACACCGCGGCCGCGGTGACCACGCAGTTCTACACGGCGGCCAACGCAGCCCTCAACGGCGTGACACTCAGCGGCGTCGATCGCACGGGCGGCGCGCAGACTATTGGCTACAGCAACGGCGGCAACCCAGGCGCCGGTGTCAACGGCGGCAGTTCGAGCAACCGCATCGACAACCTCGAGACGCTGGTCATCACGTTCAACCAGGGCAATCACCCGCAGGGCGTGCAGGGCGTGAGCTTCGTCGTCAATGCAGCCGCCAGCAACCTCGGCGACAACGGCTCGGGCACGATCACCTCGCTCACCTACACGGTGTTCGACGTGGCCGGCAACGAACTCGGCCAGTTCTACAGCACCGCCGAGGGCACGGTGAGCATTCCCGCGCAGTACAGCAACATCGGCCGCATCGAGATCGAAGCCAACAGCGCGGCCGAGGCCCGCATCACCAGCGTCAGCTTCGCGTCGGTCAACGTCAACACGACCGCGGCCGAAGTGGCGCCGGTCGAAATCGGCTACACGCTGACCGACACCGACACGCCGGTGGGCGACAGCAGCAGCGCCACGCTGACGCTGCGCACGATGACCAACAACCTGTTTGGTGACAATGCGGCCAACACCATCAATGGCACCAATGCCAACGACCGCATCGACAGCGGGGCCGGCGACGACACCTTGAACGGCAACGCCGGCAACGACCTGCTGATCGGCGGCGCGGGCATCGACACATTGAACGGCGGCGACGGCATCGACGAGTTGCGCGGCGGCGTCGGCAACGACATGCTCGACGGCGGCAACGGCAACGACATCCTCGTCGGCGGCATGGGCAACGATGCCCTCGCCGGCGGCGCCGGCGCCGATGTCTTCCGCTGGGAGTTCGCCGACCGCGGCGTCGCCGGCACGCCCGCGGTGGACACCGTGGCCCTCTTCAGCACCGCGCAAGGCGACCAGCTCGACCTGCGCGACCTGCTGCAAGGCGAGACGCTCGACGGCGGTGCGATCGGCAACCTGTCGAGCTATCTGTTCGTCGAGCGCACCGGCGCCAGCACGACGATCCACATCTCGAGCAACGGCGGTTTCACCTCGGGCTACAACTCAGGCGCCGAAGACCAGACGATCGTGCTCACGGGCGTGGACCTGACATCGGCCAGCACGCTGACCAGCCAGCAGGTGATTCAGGATCTGCTGAACAACAACCGGCTCAGCATCGATCCTTGATCGATCCTAGGCGACACGTTCGCGCACCTGCGCGAACGTGTCGTCGATCAACAGCCGCCCGCCTTCGAACACGGTGCGCAGCGCTTCTGACCAGCCGCTCTCCAGATGCTCGGCATGCGCCGGGCTGTCGAGGCGCACCGTCGCAAACGAACCACCCTTGCGCATGAGCGTCAAGCGCCCGGCCTTGCTGCGCTTGCCCGGATCGGTGACAGGATCCTTGAAGACATCGCGCCACTGGCCGTCCACTTGCACAGCAGAGCACTTCATCGCAAAGCGCTGCGTGTCGCGGTTGACCTGCTGCAAGAGCGCACCGCCCTGGCCGAAAGCGACGTTGTCGGCCGAATAGCCGTGGGAAGCGAGCGCGGCCAGGATGCGCTCGATCGACTCGCGCGTGATGCCGTCGCCCTGGATCACGCGCACATGGCGCAGCACGCGAAAGCCTTTGCTGTTGACATCGGCACCGTAGGATTTGTCGAGCGACTGCACCGTTTTCAACACGACCTGCGTCGGCTCGCCGCTGTCGGGGCGGATGACGACGGTGGCGCCGCTGTCGATCACGGCTTGCTTCAACTCGTTGCCCCACAGCGCATCGACCGCATGGTCGAGATCGTACGAGTCCGAGACCACGGCAACGAGCGAACCCGGCTTCGCAAACTGACGCAGCATGTTGCGGTAAGCCTCAGCCTCGCCGTCGCGGCCCCAGGCCGTGATCGTGCTGTGCTCGGCGGCGGGGATCGAGAAGCCGGCCATCGGCTCGCCGTAGTACACGCGTGCGCCGAGCAGCGCGCTCATCGTATCGGTGCCCATGAAGTTGACGAGGTGCGACAGGCCGCCGAGCATCGCCGACTCGAGCGACGACACGCCGCGCGCGCCGAAGTCGTGCAGCTTGAACGGCAAGCCAGCCGGATCGCCGGTCTTGTCGAGGTAGCGCGCGATGAGTTGTTTGGTCGCCCAACTGTTCGTCGCCACCGTCGTCGGGTACCAGACGCGCAGCAGCGCCGTTTCGAGATAACTGGTCAACCAAGCGCAGGCCGGGTCGGTGTTCTCGATCGTCGACAGCACGTTGTGCACCGGCACCAGCGTGCCCTCGGGCACCGCGCGGATGCGCACCGGCAAGCGGCCTTCGTGCGCATCGACGATGTGCATCCAGCCGTCGCGGTTGAACGGCACGCCATGCGCGGCACAGACTTCCTCCGCCAACAGCACGTCGCCGGCCGTGACGGCTTCGCTGAAGTACTCCTTCAAGATGTACTGCAGCCCGAAGAACAGCGTGCGCTCATGCATGCCGCCGCGCGACTCGATGTAGCTGAAGACATGCGACGTGCCCGGCGGGTACTGCAGCCAGTGGCTGGCCTTGTAGCTGTCGGTGTTGAGAACGGTGAGCCGGGCGATGTCGGCCAGGCAGGCGACACGGGTGGTCATGTCATCGCTTTCCGATCGCTCCTGTTCAGAAGCCAAGGCCGAGCGACAACAGCGTCTTGCCGATATCTCGGCAGTTGGTGTTTCCAGCGATCCATGCGGCCACATCGTCCTTCAATCCCAGATTGACGCAGCCGTTGACAAAACCACAGGTGAACTCGCTTTCGACGATCTCGATACTTGCGCGTTCATTCGCTCTCGACACCTTCAGCGTGACAAAGGGCTCCCTTGCTTGACCTCGACCCCATTCGATGCGGTAGGCGGCGATGGCAAAGGCGTCATCGGAGGGTTTGTTGAACGAGAGCCGAATTCCCTTCTTGATGGCGGTGACCTCGTTGGGCCAGCATTGCCGCGTTTGTTGGGCGACAAGCCTCGCCGTGGTCTCGAAGTCCTGCGGCGATTGAAGGCTGACTGAGTTGGTAGGGGCCGTTACACAGCCGGCCAGCAGAACAAGCAGAGGGGCAAAACTTTTCCGGCGCATCGGGTGTTGGCAAACAATGAGTCAAACGCTTGCATTGCATCAAACCATGAAAAGCGGCGGGCAGCATCGGTGTTGCCTCGCATGGTGTTGCCGTGCCCGACGTGCCCCCCCTCCACAGGGCCTCACACCGCCGATACCCGCGCACTTGCCCACGGCCCGGTGATCGCTTCGACGCCGCATTCCCACAGCGCCGCCGCATCGTCGGCGTCATCGACGCCTTCAGCGCACACCGTCACCGGCAGCGCGCGCAGCAGCGCCACGCTGCCGGCGACGAAGCGGCGCGCGGCGTCGTCGTGCGCAGCGCCGCGCACGAGGGCGACGTCGAGCTTGACGTAGTCGAGACCGAGTTCGTACAGGCGCGGCGCGCGGTAGAGCTGGTGGCCCGCATGTTCGAGGCCGAAGCGCACACCCAGCGGACGCACCAGCGATGCAAACGCGCGCACGAGATCGAAGTGGCCGAGCGCTGCGCTCTCCCCGACTTCGAGCCAGAGGCCGCGCGCGCCGCGCGGTGAGTCGACCAGCAACTGGCGCAACTGCGTCGTGAAGGCACCGTCCGACAGCGACGCCAGCGCGAGGTTGACGGCGCGGGCACGGCCGTCGGCGGCGATCGCCGTCAGCGCCAGGCGCACGGCGAGCAGGTCGATCGCCGGCAACAGTCGGCTGCGCGAGGCCAGCGGCAGCCAGCGCGCGGCCGACTCGTACGCGCCGTCGTGGCCGAGTTGCACGCGCAGCGGGCATTCGAGGTGCGAGACCGCACCGCCGCGGTCGAGCACGACGTACTCCGCCAAACGGGCGCGGCGCTCGGCCAGCGCCTCCTGCAAATGACGATGCCAGCCCTGCTCGCCGGCCGCCATCGCGTCGCCGGCCTCGGCATCGACCTCGGCCGCAAACGGACCGAGCCCTTCGGCGCGTGCGAGCGCCTGGTCGGCACGCGCCAGCAACGCGCCGGCGCTCGGCGCCGCGCCATGCGACCAGAGCGCCGCACCGAGGTGGACGACAAAACGCTCGCTGCCGCCGGACAGCGCCGCGCGCAGCGCCGACGCGACACGCGCCGCGGCCTCGTGCGCGGTCGGTGTCGCCACCGATGTCGAGCTGGGCAAGGCGAGCGCAAAGTCGGCGCCGTTCAAGCGGCCGGCCAGCGCGCCGTCCTGCGGCCACGCACGCAACACATCGGCCAGCGTGCGCAACGCGCGGTCGGTGGTCTCGCGGCCGAGGTCGCGGTTGACGTCGGCCAGGTCGGCGACGCGGATCAACATCAGGCTGCCGCCTTCAGCCTGCGCGTCGTCGGCCAGCACGGCAGCAAAGCGCTGCATGAAGTGCGCACGGTGCGGCAGGCCGGTGAGGCGATCTTCATGCGCTTCGCGGCGCAACTGCTCGACCTGCGCAGCCTGCGACTCGAACAGGCGGCGCACGCGCTCGACCATGCCGTTCATCGCT
>JANMHY010000869.1:0-2539 GCA_031375525.1 Burkholderiales bacterium | reverse complement strand
ACGCGCTCGCCGGCCACCAGCGGCGCGGTGGCGACGAGCGAGCCCAGGCGCGTGCGCCACTTGACGCTGCCCTGCTCGAGCACCACGAGTTCGTTGTCGCGCGTCACCACCGCGGCGTAACGGCCGTCGCTGCCGACGCCGGCCGACAGCCGCGCGCCGGCGCTGCCGCGCCACAGCTCGCGGCCGCTGTCTTTTGCCAGCGCGACGACGCTGCCGTCACCGCCGGCGACGATGAAGGCATCGTCCTTGACCGAGGGCATGAGCACGAACGGCGTCGCCTCGATGCGCGCATCCCACACCGAGCGCCCGGCAATCTGCGGCGTGATCGCCTCCAGCGCCGTCGGCTTGGGCTTGTCGCTCGAACAGGCGACCAGCGCCGCGCACAAGCCCGACAACCACGCCGCGCGGCACGGCCGACTCATTTCACCACCCCACCGACGGTGACGGCAACCGTCTCCGGCGCCGGCGCGGCGCCCAGCGCCGTCAACTTCGCTTCGACCAGCGTGCGGTACTCGGTCTTCGCGTCCATCGCCTTGTACGCCGCTTGATAAGCGGTCACGGCTTCGGCGCGTTTGCCCTGCGCGGCGAGGATGTCGCCGCGGCGGTCGGCGATCAGCGCGTCGAACTCGCGCGGCTTGCCTTGCTGCGCCGCGTCGAGGTGCTTCAATGCGTCGTCGAACTTTTTCTGGTCGAGCAGCAGACCGGCGGCGCGCAATCGCGCGATGGCGCGCAGCTCGTCTTCGCCGGCGTTGTCGGCCACCCAGCCCAGCGTGGCCAGCGCCGCATCGGCCTGGCCCTTGTCGGCCTGCAGCTTGGCCGCCAGCAGCGCACCTTGCTGGGCCTGCAGCGTGCGCGGGAAGCGCTCCTTCAAGTCACCCAAGGCGCGCGCTGTCTTCTCTACGTCACCGCTGCCCGCAAAGCGGTCGAGCTCGTCGTACAACGCGCCGGCCTTGGCGCCCTGCTCGCGCTGCCACCACTGCCAGACATTCCAGCCGGCAAAGCCGGCCAGCGCCAGGGTCACGGTCCAGGTGATCAGGTTGCCGTACTGGTTCCAGAACGACTTGATCTGGTCGAGTTGTTCCTGCTCTTGCAGGTCGAGAGGGGATGCCATGAGGTCTTTGCGAAAGCTGAAGGCGAATTATGAAGGGCGCAACTCTTGCGCCCAGGAAGCAACGTCAGCGAGTGCGCGAGTGAATTGCGCCGCGCCCTCGCCTAGGCGCAGCGGTTTGATCGCGACCTGGCCTACGGCGAGTTCATCGGCGCCGAAGATCAAAGCAAAAGCAGCACCGCTGGCGTCGGCACGTTTGAACTGCGACTTCATCGAGCCGCCGCCAGCATGCATCAGCACCGAGACGCCTTGCGAACGCAGCGCATCGAGTGTTGCCATCACGCGCGGCAGCACTTGTGCATCAGGCACCAGCGCGTAGGCGTCGGGTGCGGACGAAGGCGCTTCGATGCCCGCGGCATCGATCATCAGCATCAGCCGCTCCAGCCCCAAACCGAAGCCGATGCCCGGCGCGGGCTTGCCGCCGAGCGTTTCGATCAACTGGTCGTAGCGGCCGCCGCCGCAGACCGTGCTCTGCGCACCGAGCAGCGGGCTCGTCCACTCGAAAACGGTCAGGTTGTAGTAGTCCATGCCGCGCACGAGGCGCGGGTTGATGGTGTACGCCAGGCCCGCGGCGTCGAGCACCGCGCGCACGGCGTTCAAGTGCGCGAGCGATTGCAGCCCGAGGAAGTCCATCAGCTTGGGCGCAGCGTCCACCACCGGTGCCATCGCCGGGTTCTTGGTGTCGAGGATGCGCAGCGGGTTGCTGTGCAGGCGGCGTTTGCCGTCGTCGTCGAGCTTGTCGGCGTGCGCTTCGAAGTGCGCGATCAAGGCCGCGCGGTGCGCCTTGCGTTCTTCCGGCTGGCCGAGGCTGTTGAGTTGGAGCGCGATCTGCTCGCCTTCGACAAAGCCCAGCTCACGCCACAAGGCGCGCAGCATCAGGATGACTTCCGCATCGACATCGGGCCCGGCGTGTCCGAGCGCTTCGACGTCGAGCTGGTGGAACTGGCGCGTGCGGCCCTTCTGCGGACGCTCGTGGCGGAACATCGGCCCCATCTGCCAGATGCGCAGCGGGCCGTTGTAGAGCGCGTTGTGCTCGATCATCGCGCGCACGATGCCGGCCGTGGCCTCCGGGCGCAGCGTCAGCCGGTCGCCGTTCATCGCGTCCGTCCAGGAGAACATCTCCTTCTCGACGATGTCGGTGACTTCACCCAGGCCGCGCACGAACAGCGGCGTGTGCTCGACGATCGGCGTGCGCAGGTTGCGGTAACCCCAGCGCGCGAGCAGGCTGCGGATTTTTTCTTCGACCCACTCCCACTGCGCCGCCTCGTCGGGCAGCAGGTCGTTCATGCCCTTCACCGCGACCAGCGGTGAATTACTCGCCTTCACGGCAACGATCTTTTCGGCCATGACAGCTCAGTGCGCACCGAAGCGTTGTTCGATGTAGCGCTCGACGATCTGATGGAACTCGGCGACGATGCCCTCGCCACGCAG
>JANMHY010000825.1:0-3737 GCA_031375525.1 Burkholderiales bacterium | reverse complement strand
TCTTCCTCGGCCTGATGGGCCTGTCGATGTTCGTCTATGTCGTGCTCGACGGCTTCGACCTCGGCGTGGGCATGCTGCTGCCGCGCGCGAGCAACGCGCACAAGGACATCATGATCGCCTCGATCGGCCCGTTCTGGGATGCCAACGAAACCTGGCTCGTGCTCGGCATCGGCATCCTGCTGATCGCCTTCCCGAAGGCGCATGGCGTGGTCATGACGGCCCTGTATCTGCCGATCGCGCTGATGCTCGTCGGCCTGATCCTGCGCGGCGTCGCCTTCGACTTCCGCGTCAAGGCCAAGGACACGCACAAGGCGCTGTGGAACGGGGCCTTCTTCACCGGCTCGATGCTGTCGTCGCTGGCCCAGGGCTGGATGCTCGGGCGCTACATCACCGGCTTTGCCGAAGGCATCAACTTCACGCTGTTCGCCGCGGCCATTGCGTTGTGCCTGCCGGCGGCCTACACGCTCATCGGCGCGGCCTGGCTGGTGATGAAAACCGATGGCGAATTGCAGAAGACCGCCGTGCGCTGGGCGCAGCAAGCCTGGACGCCCGTGGCGCTCGGCCTGACGCTGATCTCGCTGGCCACGCCCTGGGTCAGCCAGACCGTGTTCGACCGCTGGTTCGCCTTCCCGCAACTGATCGCGCTGTCGGCGATTCCGCTGATGAGCGTGATCTGCCTCGTCGGCACGCTGGCCGTGCTGCGCTCGAAGCAGGTCCTCGGCGCGCTGTGCTGGCTGCCGTTTGCGCTCATCGTCACCGTGTTCACGCTCGGCGGCATCGGCCTCGCGTACAGCCTGTACCCCTACGTCGTCATCGACCGGCTGACGATCTGGCAGGCCGCGAGTGCCACCGAGTCGCTGGCCGTGATCCTGATCGGCTGTGCGATCACGGTGCCGGCGATCGCGCTGTACACGCTCTATGCGTACCGCGTGTTCTGGGGCAAGGCGCGGGCGTTGGATTACGCCTGAGGTGCGAGCGGAACGACGCGGGATCGGTTGGCAGCGCTTTGAAGCATCGCGTCTTCGTCCGCCGCGTTAGTGCCGCTACTGGAGTTGAATCTCGCCGTCGAACCGGACTTCGAGCTGCAGCCCGGCGATACGCAGCGTCATCGTCGCTGCGAGTGTCTCGGCGCCGCCGATCGTTCCTGCCGCGATAGATTTCGCCACTGCCTGTTCGATCTCGCGCTGCGAACTCACGCCGACCGTCTTCAGGAACTTGCGAATACTGAGGTTGAAAGTCTCTTCGTCCATGATTGCCTCCGTCATGACGCCGGCACCAGCAGCGCGTCGACCAACTCGCGCATGCGCCGCCAATGCGAGCCTTCCCAGAATACGGCGACGAAGCGGGTCTCGCGCAACGTGCGTTCGCGAACGCGCAGCAGCGGCGTGACATCGAACGCTTCGAACTTGGGGTAGACGGCAACGCGGTCGCCGTCGCCCAACATGTGCTCGAAGCCCACCGACTCGCCGTTGACCAGCACCAGTTCGACGTCGGTATGCGGCACACCGAGGGCCTCGATCATGTGCTTGGCCGTGGCCGCGCGTGCGCAGCGGCAGGCGAACTCGCGCCCGCGCCGCTCGGGGGCGAGAAAGTCGTTCAGCTCCTCGTAGAAGCGAAACGTCGCGGTGGCCGTCATGGGCGCCAGGCGGGCAAGCCGCTGCATCGATTCGCACCGCGCAGGCGCTCGGTTCAATGAATCCGTTCGCCGCAGAAGCTGCCGTGCCGCGCCACCGACATCAGCTCGTGGAATTGATCGTGCGACAGCCGCAGCAGGCATTCGTGGTCGCCGGCCTCGACGTACACGACCGGGTTGGCCTCGAGTTCGTCGTCGACGACGGTTTCGACGTCCCAGGCCATGCCCAGCGCGGGCACGGCGCCGCGGTCGCAGTCGGCGAACATCGAGGCGATGCGGGCCTCGTCGGCGAGCCGCAGATGCTCGCGGTCGAGCAGGCGCGAGAGCTGGCCGAGCAGGACATTCTTGTCGGCCGGCACGACGGCCATCACGCAGCCGGCGTCGTCCTCGACGATCACCGGCTTGGCGAGTTGATGCGCCGGAACATGCGCGGTGCGCGCGGTCTCGGCGCTGCTGCGGCTGTGCTGATGAGGGCAGATGTCGTAGCGCGTGCCGCGCTGGCCGAGGTAGCGGGACAGTCGCGTGGGGATGGGCATGACGGCCTTTCGTGGGTGATGCGAGCGATGCCTGTCGGAACGGCACGAACCGCCGCCCGGGCGAGGTGCAAGTTTGCTCCTGAACCCGCCCGAAAGGGCCGCAGCGCCCATCGGGGTGACAAAATCGCCGCATCGTGCCGCCGCGCCCGCCTGACCCATGAATCGCCCTTGCGCCGTGATGCTCCGACCGGCCCGAGCGCAAGAAGCGCGGGCGATGGCCGAGATGTCGCGCGTGCTGATCGAGGCCGGGCTCGGCTGGCGCTACACGCCGCCGCGGATGGCTGCGCTGATCGGTGACCCCGAGACCGTGGCGCTGGTCGCCTGTGACGGGACGCGTATCCAAGGCTTTGCCGTCATGCATTTCGGCGACATGCACGCGCATCTGGCCCTGTTGTGCGTGCAGCCAACGCAGCAGCAGCGGGGCATCGGGCGGCGTCTGCACGAATGGCTGATCGAATCCGCCCGGGTCGCTGGCATCGCTTCGATCCGCCTCGAGCTTCGCGCCGACAACGCCGCGGCCCTGTCGTTCTATCGCAGGCTTGGCTTCACCGAGACGCAGCTTGTGCCCGGCTACTACGATGGCCAAGTCGCGGCGCGCCGCATGACGCTGCTGCTGCATGGTCTCAATCACCGGTGATGCGAAGAGCGGCGGCTCAGCTGCCTGCAGTGCCTGCCGGTGCGAGCGCTGCAGTTGCATCCGCCGACGGTGTTCGTGCGTAAACCGGGAGAGCAGCGCACGTGGGCGCGTTGCCTCGACGAAACACATCCGCCCGCACTCACCTCTTCATCGGAGACTGACCATGAGCGAACAGGCCAACATCCAGACCGTGCAGCAGATGTACGCGGACTTCGGGCAAGGCAACATCCCGGCGATCCTGGCCCAGCTGAATCCGGACGTGACCTGGGTCAACGCCGGTCCCGAGTCGGTTCCCTATGCACGCCAGCGCCGCGGGGTCGACGCGGTGCAGTCCTTCTTCGCCGCGCTGGGCGCCAACGTCGAGATGCAATCCTTCGAGCCGAAGGAGTTCTTCGCCAGCGGCGACCGCGTCGTCGTGCTGGGTGCGTGGTCCGGGCGGGCCAAGCCAACCGGCAGGTCATTCGTGAGCGAGTGGGCGATGGCATGGACGGTCCGCGGCGGCAAGGTCACGTCGTTCCGCTCCTACGAAGACACGCACGTCATGGCGGCCGCGTTCGGCGCGTAGCCGCAGTCGGCGCAGCGCAGCCCAAGAACGAGCGGCCGGTATCCGGCGACGTTGTGTGTGCCGCTAGTTGGCCGGACGCGTCGCCCGGCAACCCCCGCTCACGGCACCTCAAACCCCGCCGCGGGTCACCCGTAGTGGCGAAGCACGACGTAGTCGTTCGTCACAGAACGCGACTCCACCAGCGCATACCCGCGGACTTTCCAATGCACCGGCGATGCTTGCGCGGGGGCAACCGAATCGCCGGCATGGCGTGCCAGCGTCAGATGCGGTCGCCAGCGTCGGCATTCGGTGACCAGGTCCAGGCGTTCGAGCCCAACGCGCAGGTGCGCATGCAGCGCGAGCAAGGCCTGCGGCACGGCCTGCGGT
>JANMHY010000800.1:0-2402 GCA_031375525.1 Burkholderiales bacterium | reverse complement strand
CTTGCTCGAAGGCAGCTCGGTGATGTCGCGCCCATCGAGCTCGATGCGGCCTTCGGTCACGGGCTCCAGGCCGGCAATGATGCGCAGCAGCGTCGACTTGCCGCAGCCCGATGGCCCGACGAAGACGACGAACTCGCCCTTCTCGACGACCAAGTCGATGCCCCTGATCGTGCGCACCGGGCCGAACTCTTTGACGATGCCTTTGAGTTGCAGGAATGACATGGTGGTCTCCGTGATCTCTTGATTACTTCACTGCGCCGAAGGTGAGGCCCTGCACGAGCTGCTTCTGGCTGAACCAGCCGAACACGATGATCGGTGCGATGGCCAGCAGCGAAGCGGCCGACAACTTGGCCCAGAACAAACCTTCGGGGCTCGAGTACGACGCGATCAGCGCGGCCAGCGTGCCGGCCTTGGCCGCGCTGAGGTTGAGCGACCAGAAGGCTTCGTTCCAACTCAGCACGAGGCAGAGCAGCCCGGTGGATGCGAGCGTGCCCATCGCCAGCGGCCGGATCACATGCGCGAACTCGTCCCACAGCGTGGCGCCGTCCATGCGCGCCGCTTCGAGGATGTCGGGCGGGATGTCCTTCAGCCCCGAGTACAGCATCCAGACCATGATCGGCAGGTTCGACAGCGTGAAGACGATGATCAGCGCCGTCAGCGAATCGAGCAGGCCCGCGGTCTGCGCCATGACGTAGATCGGCACCAGCGCACCGACGGCCGGCATCATCTTGGTGGACAGCATCCACATCAGGATGTCGCGTGTTCTCGAGGTGCGAAAGAAAGCCATCGAGTACGCGGCCGGCGCGGCGATCAGCAGGCCGAGCACGGTGGACAGCACGCTCGTGATCACCGAGTTCTTCGCGTACTGCAGGTAGTCGCTGCGAATGTTGACCTCGGCAAAACTTTCCAGCGTCGGCGTGAAGAACAACTGCGGCGGAATCGAGATGGCCTGCTGCTCGGTCTTGAACGCGGTGAGCACGAGCCAGATCAGCGGGAAGACGAGCAGCAGCGTGAAGCCCCAGGCGGCGGCGGTGCGCAGGATCAGTGCAATGTGCTTCATGACTTGTCAGCTTGTCTCCCTCCCCCTGAAAGGGGGAGGGTTGGGGTGGGGGTCACGCGGCGGCCCAGACCCCCATCCCAGCCTTCCCCCTTGGAGGGGGAAGGAGCCACACGAAACGACAAGAGTGCGAGTGCCATGTCAGTCCAGGTTCTTGCCGATCATGCGGATCAAGAACACCGCCGCGATGTTGGCCAGCACGACCGCGAACAGCGCACCGGCCGAGGCCACGCCGACATCGAAGTTCATCAACGCCTGCTTGAAGATCAGGAAGGCGAGGTTGGTGCTCTCGTTGCCGGGACCGCCGCCGGTGGTGGTGAAGATCTCGGCGAAGACGCCGATCAGAAAGATCATCTCGATCATGACGACGACGGCGATCGGACGGCCCAAGTGCGGCAGCGTCAGGAACCAGAATTTTTGAAGCGCGTTCGCGCCGTCCATGCCCGCGGCTTCCATCTGGTCACGGTCGAGCGATTGCAATGACGTGATGAAAATCAAGCAGGCAAACGGCAGCCATTGCCAGGCGACGATGACGATCACCGAGAACAGCGGGAAGTCGGTCAGCCAGTCCACCGGTTGCGCGCCGAAGAACATCCAGACCTGCGCCAGCACGCCGTACACCGGGTTCATCATCATGTGCTTCCACAGCAGCGCGTTGGCCGTGGGCATGACGAAGAACGGCGAGATCAGCAGCACGCGCACGATGCCGCGGCCGGGGAAGGCGTCGTTGACCAAGAGCGCCAGCGCAATGCCGAGCAGCACGGTGATGGCGATCACCGAGCCGAGCAGCAGCAGCGTGTTGACGACCGACGCGCTGAAGTCCGGGTCGGTGATGAAGAACTCGAAGTTCGACAGGCCGATGAAGTCCTTCTCGCCGGGCTGCATCAGGTTGTAGCGCACGGTCGAGAAGTACAGCGTCATCAGCAGCGGCACGATCATCCACAGGAAGAGCGTGACCACCGCCGGCGCCAACATCAGGCGGGGTGCGGTGCGGTTCATGGTGAGGCTCCACCCCACCCGCCCGCTGGAGCGGGCGAGCGGGGCTCAACTCGAACTACTTGTAATACCCGCCCTTGCGCATCTCGCGATCGGCGGCAACCTGCGACGCCTTCAACGCTTGATCCACCGTCGACTTGCCCGACAGCGCCGAGCTCATCTGCTGGCCCACCGCAACGCCGATCGCCTGGAACTCCGGGATCGCCGCGAACTGCACGCCGACATACGGGCTCTTCGGCAACGTGCTGTCGTTCGGGTTGGCGCTGTCGATCGCCTTCTTCTCGGCTTCGGCGAACTTCGCCGCCTTCAGAAACTCGGGGTTGGCGTAGGTCGATTTGCGCGTGCCGGT
>JANMHY010000787.1:0-9103 GCA_031375525.1 Burkholderiales bacterium | reverse complement strand
GCCGCGGGCACAGGGGTGTCGATCCTCGGCAACGCGATCCACTCCAACACCGACCTGGGCATCGACCTGGGCGCGAACGGCGTCACCGCCAACGATGCGGGCGACGGCGACACCGGCGCGAACAATCTGCAGAACTTTGCGGTGCTGACGCTGGCGCGGACCAACGGCTCCAACCAGCTCACGCTCAGCGGCACGCTCAACAGCAGCGCCAACAGCTACTACCGCATCGAGTTCTTCGCCAACACAACGCAGGACGGCACGGGCTACGGCGAGGGCCAAACCTGGCTCGGCTTTGTCAACGTCGGCACCGACGGCAGCGGCAACGCGACGATCTCGACCACGCTCGCGGTCAATCTGCCGGTGGGCACGTTCATCAGCGCCACCGCGACCAAGGCCACCGACAACACCTACACGGTGTTCACCGATACCTCGGAGCTGGCCCGCAACGTCTACGCGCTCCCCACCGTGCAAGGGGCGCTGGTGGTCGATACCACCAACGACATCGTCGACGGCGATGCCACCAGCATCAGCACCCTGCTCGCCAACAAGGGCGCCGACGGCTTCATCTCGCTGCGCGAAGCCGTCATCGCGTCCAACAACACGGCCGGCAACGACACCATCAACCTGGCCGCAGCGACCTACACGCTGACGATCGCCGGGACCGGCGAAGACGGCAGCCTGGTCGGCGATATCGACATCCAGACCAATATCACGATCACCGGTGCCGGCATGGCCAGCACCATCATCAGCGGTGGCGGCATCGATCGGGCGATCGAGGTCGATGGCAACGGCAACCTGACGCTGAACGATGTCCGGCTGACCGGCGGCTCGATCAACAACGACGGCGGCGGTTTGCTGGTCGAAGAGGTCGGCGGCACGGCGACCTTGACGCGCGTGGACATCACCGGCAATGCGATCACCGGCGGCGGCCGCATCGGCGGCGGCATCCACAACGTCGGCACGTTGACGTTGACCGACAGCCTGGTGCACGGCAACACCGCGACCGGTTCGGACGGCGGCGGCATTTCGAATCTCGGCACCGCGACCGTCACGCGCACGTCCCTCTTCGCCAACAGCGCGCGCTACGGTGGCGGCGTCCATCAGCTCGCGGGCGCGATGACGCTCGAGAACATCACCGTCAGCGGCAACACGGCCAGCGCCGAGGGCGGCGGTATCGATGTCGCTGCCGGCACGCTGACCATCCGCTACTCGACGATCGCCGGCAACAGCGCGCTCGGCGGCAATGGCGGTGGCGTCGTCGTGCGCGCGGGTGCGCTGAGCGCCCTGTCGTCGATCTTCGCCGACAACAGCTCGAGCACCGGCGGGCGCGACCTGCACGGCACGTTCACCAGCCTGGGCTACAACATCATCGAACACAACGCCGGCTTCACCGGCGCTGTGGGCACCGACCAGCTCGGCACGGATCCCGCGCTGGCGGCGCTCGCGCTGGATGCCGCTTCGGGCCAGTATGTGCATGCGCTCAACGCCGGCAGCATCGCCATCAACATGGGCGGCGGCACACCGCCCGCGACCGATCAGCGTGGCGTCACCCGCGACGCCAGTGCCGATGTCGGGGCCTATGAGAGAGTGAACAACGCCCCGGTGCTGGACGGCAGCGGGACGATGTCGTTCACGACGATCGACGAAGACCAGACGAACAACGCGGGCGATCTCGTCTCCAGCCTCATCGCCAGCGCGGGCGGCGATCGCATCACGGATGCGAATGGCGATCCGGAAGGCATCGCCATCACGTCGCTGGCCAGCGGCAACGGCAACTGGGAATACTCCATCACCGCTGGCGCCAGCTGGTTCACCATCGGCACCGTCACCAACGCATCGGCGCTCCTGCTGCGCAGCACGGACCGGGTGCGGTTCGTGCCCAACGCGGCGGCTGGCACGTCGGCGAGCATCACCTTCCGCGCCTGGGACAGGACCACGGGCACACCAGGCACGAAGGTCAGTACCGCGTCGAATGGCGGCAGCAGCGCGTTCAGCACGGCCACCGAGGACGCATCGATCACCGTCAACGCGGTCAACGACGCGCCGGTGATCACGAGCAACGGCGGCGCAGGCACAGCCGCGGTCAATGCGGCCGAGAACAGCACTGCCGTGACGACGGTGACGAGCACCGACGTCGATGGCGGAAGCGCGGTCTACTCGATCGCCGGTGGTGTGGACGCCGCACGGTTCACGATCAACGCCAGCACCGGCGCGCTCGCCTTCGTCGCTGCGCCGAACTTCGAAGCACCCACCGACAGCGGGGGCAACAACGTCTACGACGTGACGGTGCAGGTCAGCGACGGCGCCGGTGGCACCGACACGCAGGCGATCGCCGTCACGGTGACCCCCGTCAACGACAACGCGCCGGTGATCACCAGCAACGGCGGCGGCGCCAGCGCTGCGGTCAGCGTCGCCGAGAACCTGACCACGGTCACCACCGTCACCGCCGCCGACGCCGATCTGCCGGCGCAGACGATCACCTATTCGATCGTCGGCGGCGCCGACGCCGCACTGTTCTCGATCAATGCGGGCACGGGTGCGCTGCAGTTCATCAGCGGGCGCAACTACGAGGCACCAACCGATGCCGGCGCCGACAACGTCTACGACGTCATCGTGCAGGCCGACGACGGCGCAGGCAGCACCGACACCCAGGCCATAGCCATCAGCGTGACGCCGGTCAATGAAGCCTCGCCGGTGATCAGCAGCAACGGCGGCGGCACCACGGCGGCGATCAGCGTGGCCGAGAACACGAGCACGGTCACCACCGTCACCGCCACCGACTCCGACCTGCCGGCGCCAACACTGACCTACTCGATTACCGGCGGTGCCGATGCCGCGCGCTTTGCGATCAACCCTGTCAGCGGCGCGCTCACCTTCGTTGCCGCGCCCGACTACGAGGCCCCGGCCGATGCCGGCGCGAACAACGTCTACGACGTGATTGTGCAGGTCAGCGACGGTACGCTCACCGACACGCAGACGATCGCTGTCACCGTCACGCCAGTGAACGACAACGTGCCGGTGATCACCAGCAACGGCGGCGGGGCAACGGCGAGTCTCAACGTGGCCGAAAACAGCACGGCGGTCACGACCGTCACCGCCACCGACGCCGATCTGCCGGCGCAGACGCTGACTTACAGCATCGCCGGCGGCGCCGACGCCCCGCGGTTCACGATCGATGCCAACACCGGCGTGCTCGCCTTCGCGGTGGCGCCGAACTTCGAGGCGCCGGCCGATGCCGATGCCGACAACGTGTACGTGGTGCTGGTCCAGGTCTCGGACGGCTCGCTGGTCGACACGCAGATGCTGTCGGTGACGGTGACCAACGTCAATGAAGCGCCGGTGATCACGAGCAATGGCGGCGGCGCATCGGCGAGCGTCAGTGCAGCCGAGAACCAGAGCGCGGTAACCACCGTCACCTCCAGCGACGTGGACGGCGGCGCTGCGGTGTACTCGATTGCCGGTGGCGCCGACGCGGCGCTGTTCACGATCAACTCGAGCACGGGCGTGCTGACGTTCGTGGCGGCCCCGAACTTCGAAGCGCCTGCCGATGCCGGCGGCAACAACATCTATGACGTGACGGTGCAGGTCGCCGACGGCAACGGCGGCGTCGACACGCAGGCCATCGCGGTCACGGTGACCAACGTCAACGAGGCGCCGGTCATTACCAGCGACGGCGGCGGCGCGACGGCGAGCGTCAGTGCCGCAGAGAACCAGACTTCAGTGACAACGGTCACATCGACCGACGTTGATGGTTCGATGCCGAGCTATTCGATCGCCGGTGGTGCCGATGCGGCGCTTTTCACGATCAACTCGAGCACCGGCGCGCTGAGCTTTGTCGCGGCGCCGGACTTCGAAGCGCCGACCGACAGTGGCGGCAATAACGTCTACGACGTGTCGGTGCAGGTCAACGACGGCAACGGCGGCACGGACACGCAAGCCATTGCCGTCACGGTGAGCAACGTCAACGAGGCGCCGCTGATCACGAGCAACGGCGGCGGCGCTGCGGCGGCTGTCGGTGTTGCCGAGAACCAGACGGCGGTGACGACCGTCGCGTCGAGCGACCTCGACGGCGGCGCGCCGAGCTATGCGATCGTCGGCGGCGCCGATGCCGCGCTGTTCACGATCGACAGCGTCACCGGTGGCTTGAGCTTCGTCGCGCCGCCCAACTTCGAGTCGCCCACGGACGCCGGCAGCAACAACGTCTACGACGTGACGGTGCAAGTGGCCGACGGCAACGGCGGCGTCGACACGCAGGCGATCTCGGTGGCCGTGAGCAACGTCAACGAAGCGCCGCTGATCACCAGCAACGGCGGCGGCGCCAATGCGACAGTCAACGCCGCCGAGAACCAGAGCGCGGTTGCCACGATCACCAGCGCCGATGTCGATGGCGGCGTGCCGGTCTACAGCATCGTCGGCGGCGCCGATGCCGCGCGCTTCACGATCGATGCGGCGACGGGGGTGCTCGTCTTCAACAGCGCGCCGAACTACGAACTGACGACCGACAGCGACGGCGACAACGTTTACGGCGTCGTCGTCCAGGTCAGCGACGGTGCCCTGACCGACACACAGGCGATTGCGGTCACGGTGACCAACGTCAACGAAGCGCCGGTCAACGCGGTGCCGGGCGCGCAGACCACACCCGAAGACACGCCGTTGGTGTTCTCGGTGGCGAATCTGAATGCAATCACGGTCAACGACACCGAAGCCGTGTTCGATCCGCTGCAAGTGACCTTGAGCGCCGTCAACGGCACGCTGACCCTCGCCGGCACCAGCGGCCTGACGTTCACGACCGGCAGCGGCAGCGGCGATGCGACGATGACCTTCACCGGCTCGCGCGCCGACATCAACGCTGCGCTCGACGGCCTGGCGCTGCTGCCGGCGGCGAATTTCAACGGCGTGGCCAGCGTCCAGATCACGACCGACGACCAGGGCTTCTCCGGCAGCGGCGGCGCGCAGTCGGACACCGACACCGTGCTCGTCAATGTCAGTGCGGTCAATGACGAGCAGGTGCTCGCCACCAACGGCGGCGCCAGCGTCGTCGAGGGCAGCAGCGGCAACATCGTCAGCAGCGCGATGCTCGCCACCACGGATGTGGACAACAGCGCCGCGCAGTTGATCTACACGCTGAACTCGGCGCCCGCCAACGGCACGCTGCGCCTGTCCGGCGCGGCGCTGGCCGCAGGCGGCAGCTTCACGCAGGCCGACCTCGATGCCGGCCTGGTCCGCTACGACCACGATGGCAGCGAAACCACGGCCGATGGGTTCGACTTCTCGGTCGACGACGGCGCGGGCGCGGCGAGCAGCGGCACCTTCGCCTGGACGATTACGCCGGCGAACGACGCGCCGCTGATCACCAGCGACGGCGGTGGTGCATCGGCCGGCCTGTCTGTCGGCGAGAACACGACTGCGGTGACGACGGTCGTCGCCAACGACGCCGACCTGCCGGCGCAGACGCTCGCCTATTCGATCGTCGGCGGCGCCGACGCGGCGCTGTTCACCCTCGATGCCAACACCGGCGTGCTCGCCTTCATCGCCGCGCCGAACTTCGAGTCGCCCGCCGATGCCGGCGCCGACAACGTCTACAACGTGATCGTGCAGGTCAGCGACGGCGCCGGCGGCTTCGACACCCAGGCGATCGCGGTCACGGTGGCCAACGTCAACGAAGCGCCGCTCATCACCAGCGACGGTGGCGGCGCGAGCGCTGCGGTCACCGTGGCCGAGAACGGCACGGCGGCGACCACGGTGACGAGCAGCGACGTCGATGGCGGCGTGGCGGTGTACGCCATCAGCGGCGGCGCCGATGCGGCTCTGTTCACGATCGATGCCTCGACCGGCGTGCTCGCCTTCCTCGCCGCGCCGAACTTCGAAGCGCCGGCCGACAGCGGCGGCAACAACGTCTACGACGTGACGGTGCAGGTCAGCGATGGCAACGGCGGCAGCGACATGCAGTCGATTGCGATCACGGTCGCCAACGTCAACGAAGCGCCGCTGATCACCAGCAACGGCGGTGGCGCCAGCGCTGCCGTGAACGCTGCGGAGAACCAGACCAGCGTGACCAGCGTTGCGTCCACCGACGTCGATGGCGGAGCGCCGAGCTACTCGATCGTCGGTGGCGCCGACGCAGCGCTGTTCGCCATCGACGCTGCCAGCGGTGTCTTGAGTTTCGTCACCGCGCCGAATTTCGAATCGCCCGCCGATGCCGGCGCCGACAACGTCTATGACGTGACGGTGCAGGTCGCCGACGGCAATGGCGGCTTCGACACACAGACCATCGCCGTGACGGTCACCGACGTCAACGTCGCGCCGACGATCACCAGCAACGGTGGTGGTGCCAACGCGGCCGTCAGCGCCGCCGAGAACCAGACCGTCGTGACGACGGTCGCCTCGACCGACGTCGATGGCGGCGCGCCCGGCTACAGCATCGTCGGCGGCGCCGACGCGGCGCTGTTCACGATCGACGGCGTCAGCGGCGCTTTGACCTTCGTCACCGCGCCCGATTTCGAGTCGCCCGCCGATGCCGGCGGCAACAACGTCTATGACGTGACGGTGCAGGTCGCCGACGGCAACGGCGGCTTCGACACGCAGACCATCGCCGTGACGGTGAGCAATGTCAACG
Source organism: Burkholderiales bacterium (assembly GCA_031375525.1). Classification (GTDB taxonomy): domain Bacteria; phylum Pseudomonadota; class Gammaproteobacteria; order Burkholderiales; family Burkholderiaceae_C; genus CADEEN01. Next base: position 2,487 of record JANMHY010000787.1, on the reverse strand, counting down.
AAGCGCCGGTGATCACCAGCGGCGCCGTCGTCAACGCTGCGGAGAACCAGACTGCGGTGACCACGGTGGCATCGGCCGACGTCGATGGCGGCGCGCCGACCTACAGCATCGTCGGCGGCGCCGACGCGGCACGGTTCACGATCGACAGCGTCAGCGGCGCGATGACTTTCATCACGGCGCCCGATTTCGAGTCGCCCGCCGACGCCGGCGGCGACAACGTCTATGACGTGACGGTACAGGTGGCCGACGGCAACGGCGGCTTCGACACGCAGGCGATTGCGCTGACCGTGACCAACGTCAACGAGGCGCCGATCATCACCAGCAACGGCGGCGGCGCGTCGGCCAACATCACCGCGGCCGAGAACCAGACCGCAGTGACCACGCTGGCGTCCACCGATGTCGATGGCGGCACACCGAGCTACAGCATCGTCGGCGGCGCCGATGCCGCGCTGTTCACGATCAATGCCGCCACCGGCGTGCTCACGTTCAACAGCGCGCCGGACTTCGAAGCGCCCGCCGACGCCGGCGCCGACAACGTCTATGACGTGACGGTGCAGGTCAGCGATGGCAACGGCGGCACCGACACCCAGGTCATTGCCGTCGCCGTCACCAACGTCAACGAAGCGCCGGTGATCACCAGCGCCGCGGCAGTGTCGGTCGCGGAGAACCAGACGGGCGTTGTCACGGTCAACAGCAGCGACGTCGATGGCGGCGCGCCCGTGTACATGATCGTCGGCGGCGCGGACGCCGCGCTGTTCACGATCGACCCGACGACCGGCGCGCTCGCCTTCGCCGCCGCGCCCAACTTCGAAGCGCCTGCCGATGCCGGCGCCGACAACGTCTATGACGTGACGGTGCAGGTCGCCGACGGCAACGGCGGCTCCGACACGCGGGCCATCGCCGTCACGGTCGTCAACGTCAACGAAGCGCCGGCGATCACCAGCGACGGCGGCGGCGCGTTCGCCAACCTCGTCATTGCCGAGAACCAGACGGCGCTGACGACCGTCACCTCGGCCGACGTCGATGGCAGCGCGCCGAGCTACGGCATCGCCGGTGGCGCCGATGCCGCGCGCTTCACGATCGATGCGGCGGCGGGCACGCTGCGCTTCGCGTCGGCGCCCGACTTCGAAGCGCCGTCGGATGCCGACCGCGACAACGTCTATGAACTCATCGTCAGCGTCGCCGACGGCAACGGCGGCACCGCCACGCAGGCGATCGCGGTGGCGGTCACCGGCGTCAACGAAGCGCCGGGCAACATCGCCCCGGCCGCGGTCGGGCTCGCCGAGAACGCGCCGGCCGGCACGGTGGTGGCGATCGTCACCGCCAGCGACCCCGACGCCGGCGATCTGTTCACGTTCACGCTGGTCAACGACGGCGCAGGCCGCTTCGTCGTCGATCCGGCCAGCGGCCGGCTGCAGGTCGCGCCGGGCGCCGTGTTCGACTTCGAGACCACTCCCAGCCACACCCTGGTCTTGCGCGTCACCGACGCCCAGGGCCTGCGCACCGAGCAGACGATCGTGATCACGATGCGCGACGTGGCCGAGTCGGTCCCCGACATCGTGCCGCCCGATCCGACGCCACCGCCAGCGCCAGCGCCTGCGCCTGCGCCCGCGCCCGCACCCGCGCCGGCCGCGCCGGCGAGCACCCCGGTCGCCTCGAACACGATCCCCGAGATCGTGCGCGGCGATGGCCGCGAACCGACGGCATCAGTGGCCCGCGGTCTCTTCGCCGAGACCGCCGACAGCGCGTCGGGCGGTGATTCGCGCCGTCAGCCGCAGCGCGGCCGGTCGCCGGCTGACGACGCGCCGTTGCTGGTGGCCAGCGTGTCGTTCGGCCTGGACGGTGGCGCCTTCGGCGGCTGGAGCGAAGGCGCGCTCGATGCGTTGCAGCAGCCGCAGCGCGAGGGTTCGGCGCCGCGCTTCGGCTTGTTCTCGCTGCGCGGCTTGTCGCTCGAGGCCGAGGCCGAAGACGGCGCGCCGCGCACCGCGGCACGGGGCGCTGAAGAGGCTTTGCTGGCCGCCGTGCAGGACCCCGTGCGCGTGGCCAGCGCCACGCTGACGGCCGGCTTCGTCTGGTGGCTGACGCGCAGCGGCGGCCTGCTGACCAGCATCCTGATGGGCATTCCGGCCTGGCGCCATGTCGATCTGCTGCCGGTGCTCGCACCCGCCCGTGACGATGAGGACGACGATGCCGAGGGTGCCGATGCACAGGACGACGAGGCACGGCCAACACAGCGCGACAGCCTGGTCGAAGAAATGTTCTCCAACACCAGCCGCCAGTTCGGCGAGTCGAGATTTCTGTCATGAAACGCCCGAGCCCGCTGATTCAAATGACGATGGCCCTGGTGGCGCTGTGCAGCACCCTGGTCATTCTCGGCTCGCTGTTTTTGGACACGATGCCCGACCGCGGCGCGCAGGAGCGCGCGCTGCGCAAGGCGGTGGGCGAGGCGCTGGCGGTGCAACTGGCCGAGATGCTGCGCCGCGACGA
>JANMHY010000730.1:0-1888 GCA_031375525.1 Burkholderiales bacterium | reverse complement strand
CGTGCTTTCAGCACGCAACGAGTGAGCAACAACGCCCTGTGGCCTGCGGCGGCCCGGCCCTTCGGGTGATCTCACCAAACAGCCGCCAGCCGCGTTGCAAATCCTCGCCATAGCAGCGGCTATGGCTGCGATTTGCGCCTTGCTGGCGGCTGTTTGGTGAGTCACGCGAGCCCTCCGATAGCGTTAGCAGGCCCTAGCCGAACCAGCGCTGCTGCAGACAGGTCTGCAAGCGCAACCTGGCACGGTGCAGCAGCACCCACGCATTCGTCGAGGTGATGCCGAGTTCCTTGCAGATCTCGGCCGTGTCGAGCTCGAGCCACTCACGCATCATGAAAACGCGGCCCTGCACGCCGGGTAATTGCTCGACGCAGACTTCGAGCACCTCGAAGAACTCGCGCTGGCCGAGTGTGGCCTCGGGGTCGCCCCACTCGGCCGGGGCCTCGCGCCAGCCGCCGCCGTCGTTGAACAGCAGCGCGTCGATGTCCTCGCCGTCTTCGGCGGTCGTCGTCGAGACCTCGCGGCTGTTGCGCCGGATCTGGTCGATCAGCTTGTGCTTCAAGATGCCGACCAGCCAGGTCTTCAACTGCGACTGCCCGGCAAAGGCCTGCGGCTTGGCCAGCGCGGCCAGCACGGTTTCGCTGACCGCGTCTTCGGCCCAGGCGTCGTTGCGCAACTGCGCCCGCGCGAAGCGCATCAATTGCGGGCGCAGGGTTTGTACGGCGATAGCGAACTCGGACACTCGAAAACACACAAAGTCTGCGGGCAGTGTAAGTTAGGCCTTGCGGCAGCGACCACTGCTCGCAGCGGGCTCATCTGGAGCCCGCGCACCCCCTCACCCTTCAGGAGTTGTTCCCATGAACCACCGTTTCGTCGTTTCTTCCGCCCTCGCCTCGGTGATGGCCCTGGGTCTTGTCGCCACTGCCGGCGCCGCCTCGCACTCGATGGAAAAGCCCAAGGACAAGGAAAAGTGCTACGGCATCGCCAAGGCCGGCGCCAACGATTGCGCCAACCTCTCGGGCACGCATTCCTGTGCCGGCCAGAACAAGGCCGACAACGGCGCCGACGAGTGGAAGTACGTCGCCACCGGCACCTGCAAGGACATGAAGGGCATGAGCGCCGACGAAGCCAAGATGAAAATGAAGAAGTGATCGGCGCCGCCGATTAGCTTCTTGCACCCCCGCGCCACGCCGATGCCACCGCAACAGATCACCGGCATCGGCTGGCGCCACGAACATGAACGCGCCTTGCTGGAGGGGCAGCCCGCGCTGCCCTTCATCGAGGTGCACTCGGAGAATTTCTTTGCCGACGGCGGTGCGTCGCTGGCGCTGCTGCGCCAGGCGCGGCAAACGTATGACGTGAGCCTGCACGGCGTTGGCCTGGCACTCGGCTCGGCAGCCGGGCTCGACGACTGGCATCTCGACAGACTCGCGGCGCTGGTGCAACGCATCCTGCCGGTGCGCGTGTCCGATCACGCCTGCTTTGCGCGCGCACCGCGCCGCGCCGGCCAGCCGCCGCTGCATGCCAGCGATCTGCTGCCGATCGCCTTCACGGCAGAGAGCTTGAACCTGCTCGCGGCCAACGTGCAGCGCGTGCAGGACAAGCTGGCGCGGCCGATCGGCGTCGAGAACATCTCGGCGTATCTCGGCTGGGCCGACGACACGCTGGCCGAAGCCGAGTTCTTCAACCAGTTGGCCGAGCGCACCGGTTGCTGGCTGCTGCTCGACGTCAACAACCTCGTCGTCAATGCGCTCAATGCCAACGCGGCCGATCCGGTGGCGGTTGCCAATGAATTTGTCGATGCCATCGATCCGCGGCATGTGGGCGAGATTCACCTGGCCGGCTACGCCGAGTCCGAGACATTGGTGATCGACGACCACGGCAGCCGCGT
>JANMHY010000728.1:0-2226 GCA_031375525.1 Burkholderiales bacterium | reverse complement strand
CGGCTACTCGACCGAGGCGGTCACCGACACCATCCTGCGCCGCATGCCCGACTACGTGAACTACATCTGCCCGCAGTTCACGCACACGCATGTGAACTTTCAGCGCGTGCCCTGCGTGGACACCAGCAACCCGTTCGTCGCGCGCGACATCCCGTCGCCGGACGAAAGCATGGTCGTGATCCGCTTCGCGAACCCCAAGGGCATCGACTTTCAATACCTGCTGTCGATGCTGCACGACTCGTTCATGTCGCGTGCCAACACCATCGTCGTGCCCGGCGGCAAGATGGAGCTGGCGATGCAGCTCATCTTCACGCCCTACATCTGGCGAATGATGGAGCGGCGCCAGCGCGCGCTCGGGGCGATTTGATGTCTTCCTCGAGCAGCGACCGCGTGATTCGCGCCGACAACGGCCAGCACGACGAGATGGCCAATGCGTTGCGCGCGCTGGCGATGGACGCCGTGCAGCAAGCCAACAGCGGCCACCCCGGTGCGCCGATGGGCATGGCCGAAATGGCGGTGGCGTTGTGGGGCAGCCACCTGCGTCACAACCCGGCCAATCCGAAATGGGCCGACCGCGACCGCTTCGTGCTCTCCAACGGGCACGCCTCAATGCTGTTGTATTCGCTGCTGCATCTCACGGGCTACGAACTGCCGATCGACGAGCTGAAGCGCTTTCGCCAACTGCACAGCAAGACGCCGGGCCACCCCGAGGTCGGCCTCACACCCGGCGTCGAGACGACCACCGGGCCGCTCGGGCAAGGCCTCACCAACGCTGTCGGCTTTGCCTTGGCCGAGAAGCTGCTCGCCGACGAGTTCAACCAGCCCGGCCACGAGATCGTCAACCACCACGCGTTCGTCTTTCTAGGCGACGGCTGCCTGATGGAAGGCATCAGCCACGAGGCCTGCGCGCTGGCCGGCGCGTGGAAGCTGAACAAGCTGATCGCGCTCTACGACGACAACGGCATCTCGATCGACGGCGCGGTGAAAGGCTGGTTCATCGATGACACCGCGGCGCGCTTTCGCGCTTACGGCTGGAACGTCATCGGCCCGATCGACGGCCACAGCGTCTCCGACGTCAATCACGCCATCACGCAGGCCAAGGCGTCGGCCGACAAGCCGACGCTGATCGTCTGCCGCACGACCATCGGCAAGGGCTCTCCCGCGCGCGAGGGCACGGCCAAGGCGCATGGCGAACCGCTGGGCGCGGGCGAGATTGCGGCCACGCGCAAGGCCCTCGGCTGGTCGCATGCGCCGTTCGAGATTCCGTCGCCGATCGCAGCGCGCTGGAACGCGCGTGAAGCCGGTGCTGCGCGCGAGGCGCAGTGGAACGCGCGCTTCGCGGCCTACCGCAGCTCGCATCCGCAACTGGCAGCCGAATTCGAGCGCCGTATGGCAGGCGATCTGCCGCGCGACTTCGAAGAGACGCTGCTCGCCGCGATGGCCGAGTTCGGCCAATCGCGCGAAGCCCTGGCCTCGCGCAAGGCCTCACAAAATGTCCTCGCCATGCTGGCGCCGAAAGTCCCCGAGTTGCTCGGTGGCAGCGCCGACCTGACGGGCTCGAATCTCACCGACTTCCCCGGCTGCGGCGCCGTGCGCGGCGGAGAGAAGGGCGGCCGCCACATCAACTACGGCGTGCGCGAGTTCGGCATGGCGGCGGTGATGAACGGCGTCGCGCTGCACGGCGGCCTGATTCCGTACGGCGGCACTTTTCTCACCTTCAGCGACTACAGCCGCAACGCGATCCGCATGGCCGCGTTGATGAAGCTGCGCGTGGTCCATGTCTTCACGCACGACAGCATCGGCCTCGGCGAAGACGGCCCGACGCACCAGGCAGTCGAGCACGCAGCGAGCCTGCGCCTGATTCCGAACCTGGACGTGTGGCGGCCGTGCGATGCGGCAGAAACGGCAGTCGCGTGGACGCAGGCGCTGCTGTGGGCCGACGGGCCATCGGCGCTGCTGTTGTCGCGGCAGAACCTGCCGGCGCAGCAGCGCAGCCCCGAGCAGGTGATCGACATCCGCCGCGGTGGTTACGTGCTCAGCGATCGCGCCAACGCCGTCGCGGCGATCCTGGCCACCGGCTCCGAGGTCGGCATGGCAATGGCTGCACAGCAGTTGCTCGATGCGAGCGGTCTGTCGGTGCGCGTGGTCTCGATCCCGTCGTCGACCGTCTTCGACCGCCAGGAGCGCACGTACCGCGACGCCGTGCTCGGCCGCGGCCTGCCGCGC
>JANMHY010000672.1:0-1952 GCA_031375525.1 Burkholderiales bacterium | reverse complement strand
GTTGTTGCTCACTCGTTGCGTGCTGAAAGCACGCTGCCTCGTTCGCGCTTAGCCCTGAGGCCTGCGGCGGCCCGGCGCGAGCCCTCCGATAGCGTTGACAGGCCCTGAACCACCACCCCGATGAGGAGCGCATCGCCATGCATGACGCCACCGCCAACGCCGACCGCGGCGCGTTGATCGACGGCCGCAGCGAGTTCACCCACGCCGTGCGGCGCAGCCTCGCCCAGGCGTTCCGTCAACGCGAGCGCGAGCTGTGTCTGGTCGATTGCGATTTCGAGATCTGGCCGCTCGACGACGCCGAGGTGCAGGGCAGCTTGAGCGCGTGGGCGCGTCTGCCGCAACGCCGCCTGCTGATGGTCGGCTCACGATTCGACACGATAGCGCGCCAGTTCTCGCGCTTCACGACCTGGCGCGGCACGTTCGCGCATGTGGTCGAGGCCTTCGCCACCGAGATCGAGCCGTCGCAGGTGCCGACGCTGCTGCTCGCCGGGCCGTCGAGCCTGATGTTGGCCGACCGCCTGCGCTGGCGCGGGCATGCGCTGGGCAGCGACAAGGAGGTGGCCGATTGGCGCGAAGTCGTTGACGTATTGCTGCAACGCTCGGAGCCCGGATTCGGCGCCAATACGCTCGGTCTTTAGGGAATGTTGGCACGGGCGCTACAATTGAAGGCTAGGTGATGCGGTACAGCAATCTCTAACGAGGTCGGCCGCTCGCCTTGATGGATACGGGTAATACGAAGCACCTGACGGTGCTAGCCGGATCCCAACCCTGCCGATTGTCGGTAATCGTTCGACTCACCCAAGGAAAAACGCTCATGAACAAGTCGCTCGTCCTGGCCTCTTTGCTGGCCGTTGTCGCTCTGGCCGCTTGCGGCAAGAAAGAAGAAATGGCCAAGCCGGCGATGCCGGCCGTGGTCGCTCCCGTGGCTGCTGCTGCTTCGGCTGCTGTGACCGAGGCCGCGTCGGCTGCCGCGGCGGCAACGACCGCTGTCGGTGGCACCGCCTCGGCCGCGATGGACGCCGCCAAAGACGCGGCCAAGGACGCCGCCGGCAAGGCCGTCGATGCCGCCAAGGACGCTGCTGCCAAGGCTGCCGACGCCGTCAAGAAGTAATCGGACTTCCGATCTGCTCTTGCAAGAAGCCGCCTTCGGGCGGCTTTTTCTTTGGTCAGCTCAGCCGGCGACGATCCAGCCGCAGCCGGTGTCGCCATGCGCCACATGCAGTGTCGGCAAGCACCAGATTTGCGCCGCGCTCTGCAAGGCTGCGAGCGCACGCGCCGGTTCGTTGTTGTGCCGGCTCAGGTGCGCGGCAACGACATGCCGCAGACCGTCATGGCGGCAGGCCGCGAGCAGCGCCGCCGACTGCTCGTTGGCGAGGTGGCCGCGCACGCCGCCGATGCGCCGCTTCAGCCACACCGGGTACGGGCCTTCTTCGAGCATCGTGCGGTCGTGATTGCATTCGAGCAGCAGCGCGTCGCAACCGTGCAGCGCGCGTGCCACCGCGTCGGTGGGCTCGCCGAGGTCGGTGACGATACCCAGCCGCGCATCGCCGGCGCGGCAGACCAGCTGCAGCGGCTCGGCGGCGTCGTGCGGCACGGCAAACGGCAGCAACTCGAGCGCGCCGAGGATGATGCGTTGGCCATGCGCCGCGGTGTTGGCGGTGGCGCCTGAGTCGCCGGCGTGCAGCATCGCCGCGGCCCAGGTGCCGGCGCTGGTCCACACCGGCGTGCCGTGGCGGCGCTGCAGCGCGAGCACGCCGCCGAGGTGGTCGCTGTGCTCGTGGGTGACGAAGACCGCGTCGAGCTCGGCCGGCGTGCAGCCGCGCTCGGCCAACGCAGCCGTCAAGCGGCGCAGCGGCAAACCGCAATCGACCAACAGGCGTGTCGGGCGTTCGTGATCGCGGCTGACTGCTTCGACCAGCGTTGCGTTGCCGCTGCTGCCGCTGGCCAAGCTG
>JANMHY010000671.1:0-8514 GCA_031375525.1 Burkholderiales bacterium | reverse complement strand
ACGAACAGCACCATCGGCGTCGAGTCCTGGAACGCGGTGTGCAAACCGATCGCCGCATTGCTCGCGCCGGGGCCGCGCGTCACGAAGCAGACACCCGGCCACGCCGACAACTTGCCCTGCGCCTCGGCCATGAAGGCGGCGCCGCCTTCGTGGCGGCAGGTGATGAAGCGGATGCTTTTGGCGTGCGCGTGAAAGCCATCGAGGACCGCCAGGTAGCTTTCGCCCGGCACGCCGAAGACAGTGTCGATGCCTTGCGCGATCAGCGCTTCGACCAGCGCGTGGCCGGCAAGCCTAGGCGCAATCACGCTGTCACCCGCCGCGCCGTCAGCGCCACACGCAGTCCGACCAGAGACGCCGAAGCGATGCCCAGGCCCAGCGCCAACGCCGCGCCGTAAAACACACCGTCAGGCCGGCCGCCGTCGAGGATGGCGCCGAAGACCGGCGCGGCCAGCGCGAAGCCGATGTCGAGTCCCGAATAGACCGTGCCATAGACGCGGCCGGTGGCCCCCGGCGGCGACGCGCGTTTGATCAGCATGTCGCGCGACGGCCCGGCCAGGCCAGCGCCGAAGCCCGCCAGCGCCGTCGCGGCCATCGCCAACACACCCGACAAGACCCCGCTGCCGACCAGCGCCAGCAGCAGCGCCGCGGCCGCGAGACAGGCGCCGATGACGCGCTCCAGGTGCGTGGCGCGCACCGCGAGGAAGCCACCGGCAAGGATGCCCAGCGCACCGGCGACCATGTAGCCGGTGACGACGTAGGCAGTGGTGGACAGTGGCAACTCGTACATCTTCGACAGCGCCGGGCCGGCGAAGCTCTGGATCGCCGACAGCGCGCAGGTCGAGAAAAAGAAGAACGAGAAGCACAGCCACACCGACGGCAGGCGCAGGAACGCAAACGTGCCGGGCTCGCTGCCCTTGGCGTCCGCAGAAGGCCGGCTCGCCACCGCAGCGTCGTCGATCGCTGCGCGCTGCCAGACCAGCAGCAGCAGCTCCAACCACGCCCAGGCCGCGCAGGCCAACAGCGCCCAGCGCCACGAGCCGGTGGCTTGCACGATCGTCAACTGGAACACCGGCGCTGCCGCCCAGCCGAGGTTGCCGCTGACGCCATGCACCGAGAAAGCGTGGCCCAGACGGGCCTGTGAGACCCGCTTGTTGAGGATCGTGAAGTCCACCGGATGGAACGGCGAATTGCCCAGGCCCGCCAGCGCCGCCGCCAACAACAGCCCGCCCGGACCCTGCGCCACCGCCGCGAGCAAGCCCGCAGCAACAAAACTGGCCAGCGCCGCGAACAGCACCGGACGCGCGCCGATACGATCGACCAGGAAGCCGGCCAGCGCCTGACCGATGCCCGAGACCGCAAAGAACACCGTCACCAGCAGGCCGAGCTGCGCATAGCTGACGCCGAAGTCGCGCACGAACAGCGGGAACAGCGGCGGCAACAGCATGTGGAAGAAATGAGAAGTGCCATGCGCCAGCCCGACCAAGCCGATGGTTCGCACGTCGTCGCGCCGCGACGGCGAAGGCAGCGCAGCCTGAGCCATATTCATGCTTGAATGGTATCGGCAGTCCAACTTGCGCGGCAACGCAAGGCCAAGCCGGTGAGCGTGAGTGTCAAAGCGTGACTGTCGTAACAGCCGCAGCGGCAGGTGGCATGACCGTTTCGTGTGGGAACGCAAGCGCCGGCGCCGAGCCTAAGCTGCGTCACGTTTGCATCGATCGCCACTGGAGCCGACCGTGTTGAAGTCCTTGTTCGGAGAGCTCGTTCCCACCCCGTTGAAGCCGGGTGGCCCGATGCCGGAGTTTGCCGCGACGGCGGTGCTCGAAAGCACCGACACGCGCGTCGCCGACGACGGCCGGATGCTCGAGCGGCACCACCAGGATCTGTTCTTCTCCGGCTCGCCGGCCGCGGCCATGCGCGAGCATCTGGCGCAGGCCCGCCACAACGACGACGTGCGCACGATCACGCTGCTCGACCCGGTGCGCCTGTGGGCACCCGGCGTCATCAAGGCCTTGTCGGACGCCACCGGCCAGCCCGTCGAGCGGCTGCACCTGCGCGAGCAGGCCACCCTGTCGATCCTGGCCACACTCGAGCGCACCATCGTGCCGCGGCGCGGCGACGCCTCGCTGAAGATCTATCACGCCGATCTGCGCGTCAGCGAAGGTGAGAGCCTGGCGATTCCGTTCGTGCTGATGGAGCGCAGCCAGATGGCCGCTGTCATCGTCGGGCCGATGGTGCCGGGCGAAGTCGAAGCGATGCTGGTCGCGCTGCACCGAGCGGTCGGCGAGCCGACCTGGAAGTGCGAATCGCTGCTCTTCCTGCTGCCGCCGTCGGCGCTGTGGATCGCCAGCAAGATTGCTGCGCTCGATTGGCCGGCGGGTCTGCATGTCGAAGTGATCGACGAGCCGCTGACCGGCACCACGTCGGTCTGGAACGCGCTGCTCGCCGCCTGGGACCGCCAGCAGACGCCGCAGGAACAGGCCGCCGACCCGGCAGCGATCGACGCGCGCAACGTCGCACGTCAGTTGCGCATGCTGATGCTGACCGACGGCGTGCAAGGCGCGGCGCTGGCCGATGCCACCGACGGCGACCTGCTGGCCGGCGAGTCGCGCGACAACGCGGTCGATCTGAAGCGCGCGGCGGCAGCACTGGCCCCCGTGCTGCGCGCCCACCGCAAGGCCCATGAAGACATGGGCCTGGCTGGCTCGCTCGAAGAGTTCAGCGTTGCCTCCGGGACCGCGCACCATCTGGTGCGCCCGCTCGCGCGGCGGCCGCATCAGTTCCTGTTCGCGCGGCTCGAACGGCAGCACGCCAACCTGGCGCTGCTGAGATTCAAACTGGCGGAAGCCGAGCGCGGTTTGGGCTGACCTCACCCGGCTAATATTGGGCGGGTGAGCCAAGTCCTCTTCGACTACACGCGGCAAGACGCCACCGGCGCCAGCAAGACGGCGCACGCCTGGGCACGCGTGCCGGCGACGCTGACGCCGGGCGAACGCAGCACCGCGAAGGCGCGCGCGAAAGCGCTGCTGCACCAACACAACGCCGTCCTGGTGGCGCATTACTACGTCGATGGCGATCTGCAGGATCTGGCGCAGGACACTGGTGGCTGTGTTGCCGATTCGCTCGAGATGGCGCGCTTCGGCCGCGACCATGTGGCACAGACGCTGGTCGTCGCCGGCGTGCGCTTCATGGGTGAGAGCGCGAAGATTTTGTCGCCGCACAAGCGCGTGTTGATGCCCGACCTCGAAGCCACCTGCTCGCTCGACCTCGGCTGTCCGCCCGACGAGTTCGCCGCGTTCTGCGACACGCACCCCGATCGCAAGGTCGTCGTCTATGCCAACACCAGCGCTGCGGTCAAGGCGCGCGCCGACTGGATGGTGACGAGCTCGTGCGCGCTGGCCATCGTGCGCCACCTGCACGAGCAAGGCGAAAAAGTGCTGTGGGCGCCCGACAAGCACCTCGGCCGCTATATCCAGGAGCAGACCGGCGCCGACATGCTGATGTGGAACGGCGCCTGCATCGTTCACGACGAGTTCAAAGGCGTCGAGCTGGAGCTGCTGCGCAAGGTCCATCCGAAGGCGATGGTCCTCGTGCATCCCGAGTCGCCGCAGGCCGTGGTCGCGCAGGCTGATCTGGTCGGCTCGACCTCGCAGTTGTTGAAGGCCGTCGTCGACGGCAAGGCCAATGAATACATCGTCGCCACCGACAACGGCATGTTCCACCGCATGCAGCAACTGGCGCCGGGCAAGACGCTGATCGAAGCGCCAACCGCCGGCAAGAGCGCGACGTGCAAAAGCTGCGCGCATTGCCCGTGGATGGCGATGAACGCGACGCAGGGCTTGATCGCGTGTCTCGAATCCGGCAGCGGCGAGATCGTCGTGCCCGAGCCGACGCGCACGCAGGCCCTGGGCTGCATCGACCGGATGCTGGCGTTCGTCGCCGCGAACCCCGGCTCGATTGCGCAACCGCAGCCGGGCGCCGGCTTCGTCAGGAACCTCGGCTCGGCTTGATCAAGACGGTGGGGAAACTCACCGGCAAGGTCCGCGGATAGTCGCGGCTGAAATGCAGCCCGCGGCTCTCGTGCCGCGACAGCGCCGAGCGCACGATCAGCTCGGCGCACTCGACGAGGTTGCGCAACTCGAGCAGGTCGCGCGTGACGCGGAAGTTGGCGTAGTACTCGTCGATCTCGCTCTTCAGCAGATCGATGCGGTGCAGCGCGCGCTCGAGGCGCTTGGTCGTGCGCACGATGCCGACGTAGTTCCACATCATCAAGCGCAGCTCGTCCCAGTTGTGCGAGATGACGACCTGCTCGTCGGCGTTTTCGACCTTGCTTTCGTCCCAGGGCGGCAGCGTCGCGCCCGGCGACGGCGGCGATTCGATGATGGCCTGCGCACAGGTGTGGCCGAGGACGACGCATTCGAGCAGCGAGTTGCTGGCCAGGCGGTTGGCGCCAAGCAGCCCCGTGTAGGTGGTCTCGCCGACGGCGTACAGGCCGGGCAAGTCGGTGCGGCCTTCGAGATCGGTGACGACGCCGCCGCAGGTGTAGTGCGCTGCCGGCACCACGGGAATAGGCTGCCGGGCGATGTCGATGCCGAGCTTGGCGCAGCGCGCGTGGATCGTCGGGAAATGTTCCTTCAAGAACGCTTCGCCGAGGTGCGTGGCGTCGAGCCACACATGGTCCAGGCCGTGCTTCTTCATCTCGAAGTCGATCGCGCGGGCGACGATGTCGCGCGGCGCGAGCTCTTCGCGCTCGTCGTGCGCTTTCATGAAACGCGTGCCATCCGGCAATGTCAGATGCGCACCCTCGCCGCGCAGCGCTTCGGTGATCAGGAAGCTGCGCTCCTGCGGGTGGTACAGGCAGGTCGGGTGGAACTGGATGAACTCCATGTTGCCGACGCGGCAGCCGGCGCGCCAGGCCATCGCAATGCCGTCGCCGGTGGCGGTGTCCGGGTTGCTGGTGTAGCGATAGACCTTGCCGACGCCGCCGGTGGACAGCACGACGTGCGATGCCGCCAGCGTCTCGACGCGCCCGCTGTCGATGTCGAGCGCATAGACGCCGTAGCAGCGCGGCGGTTCCTCGTTCTTCAGATGCCGCGACGTGATCAGATCGATCGCCATCCAGCGCGCGCGCAGCGTGATGTTCGGATGGGCCTTGGCCTTGGCCAGCAGCGCATCGTGGATAGCGCGGCCGGTGGCGTCGGCGGCGTGGGCGATGCGGCGCACCGCATGGCCGCCTTCGCGCGTCAGGTGCAGGCCGAGCGGCCCGTCCGGGTCGGCAGAGAACGGCACGCCTTCGCCGACCAGCCACTCGACGGCGCGCGCGCTGCGCTCGGCGATGAAACGTGCGGTGTGCTCGTCGACCAAGCCAGCGCCGGCGTCCTGCGTGTCGCGCACATGCGACTCGATGCTGTCGTCGCTGCCGAGCACACCGACGATGCCGCCCTGCGCCCACGCCGTGGCCGCCTCGTCGAGGTTGCGTTTGGCCAACACGACGACCGGCCGCTCCTGCGCCAGGCACAAGGCTACGGTCAGGCCGGCCAGCCCCGCACCAATGACGACCACGGGCCCCGTCGGCGAAGTGTGTTGAGTCTTGCGCATGTCGCTTGATTCTAGGCAGCCGGTGCGGGCGACGCGGCTTACACTGGCCGCGACGTCACCAGACGCTTGCTTTTGGCACCGCCGCCCCCGTCTCGCATGACCAAGACCCTTCATCAGATGTCCAGCTTCGACGCCTCGGCACACCCGGGGCCCGTGTTCGAAGAAGAGCAGGCCTGGGAGGCGACACGCCAGCAAGCGAGCATGGCCACGCAGGTCATGACCGACTCGACATCGGAATTGCCGAAATCGCAGCAGCAGGTCGGCCGGCGCGTCAGCGATGCACAGTGGGAACTCTTCGTCGCCTGCGAGGCTGCCGAAGCGCTGCAGCAGCAGTTCGAGACGCTGCAACCCGAGTACGCGGTGCTGCACGATGTCGGCACCCAGTCGTCGCGCCGCATGCTGCAGGGACTGGCCGCGGCGATGCAGCGGCCGGTGCACCAGTTGCACATCCGCCGCCAAGGCGTCGGCATGCCGCTGGCGCGGCTCGAGTTCGTCGAGCTGCCGGTCGGTGCGGACCAGCCGCCGTTGCGCCTGTACACCACCGAAACCGACGCAGACACCGCACAGCGCCGCCGCCTCGCGCGCACGTTGCTGTCGTACAGCCGCCTGGGCGTGATCATGGTCAGCGACCTGCCGCCGCACGCCATGGCCACCGCGCTGATGCCGCTGCGCGACGCCATCGTCGAGGGCCCGTGGCACAACACGGAGCTGCTGATGCTGCCGCTGGCCGGCGCATCGTCGCTCGGCGGCCAGGCCGCGCACCTGGCGCGCGGCGCGAAGGTCAAGGTGCGCACGACGCCGGTGGTGACGCGGCCGGCCGAAGCCTGGAGCTACCTGCGGGCCTCCTGGAACAAGCTGCGCGAGCAACTGTCGGAAGAGGCGATCCACATCCCCGAAATCTTCGACCTCATGCCGGCGGCGGCGCCGGCTCACTCACCCGCGACGGGTGCGGCCCGCTCGCCGCTGCCGATGCAGCCGATGCCCGCAGTCCGTACCGCAGCGGCCCCTGCACCCGCGGTGGCCGACCCGGTGTTGGCGACCTACTTGCGCAAGTGCGGCGAGCTGAAAGGCATGGTCAGTTGCTGCATCTTCGAGCTGTCTACGCAGCGCACGATCGGTCACACCGGCGCGCGCCCTGGGCCGGCCGGCCTGGCGGCGCATGGCGCTTCGCTGATGGCGTCGATGGCCGAGGCCGCGCACGCCTTGAACCTCGGCGACGCCGCGCCCGACGCCGCCATCACGCTCGGCAGCCACCACGTGCTGCTGCGCACCGTGCCCGCGCGCCGCGGCCTGGCGATGCATGCGGTGCTCGACAAGTCGCAGGCCAACCTGACGCTGGTGCGGCTGCAACTGCAGCGTTTGGACCTGCTGCTCGAAGAAAACCCGACGCCCCGGTAGCGCCCTGCCTCAGTGCACCACTCGCGTGAACACGAAGGTGTCGCTTTCGACGTCCACCGGCACCACATCCTTCGGCCCGAACTTGCCTTCCAAGATCAGCTTGGCCACCGGATTCTCGATGCGCTGCTGGATCGCGCGCTTCAACGGCCGCGCGCCGAACGCCGGGTCGAAGCCGATCTTGGCCAGCGCCGCCAGCGCCTGTGCTGAAACGTCGAGCTTCAGGTCCATCTTGGCCATGCGCTGCTCCAGCGTCTTCAGCTGAATCCTGGCGATCGACTCGATGTTCTTCGCATCGAGCGCATGGAACACCACCGCTTCGTCGATGCGGTTCAGGAACTCGGGGCGGAAATGGTTCTTGACCTCGGCCCACACCGCGTCGCGGATCAGCTCGCTGTCTTGGCCCGCCATCTGCATGATCATGTGCGAGCCCAAGTTGCTCGTCATCACGATCACCGTGTTCTTGAAGTCCACCGTGCGGCCCTGGCCGTCGGTGAGGCGGCCATCGTCGAGCACTTGCAGCAGCACGTTGAAGACGTCCGGGTGCGCCTTCTCGACTTCATCGAGCAGCAGCACGCAGTACGGCCTGCGTCGCACAGCTTCGGTCAGCGTGCCGCCTTCGTCGTAGCCAACGTAGCCCGGCGGCGCGCCGATGAGACGCGACACCGAATGCTTCTCCATGAACTCGCTCATATCGACGCGCACCATGTGCTCTTCGCTGTCGAACAAAAAGCCGGCCAGTGCCTTGCACAGCTCGGTCTTGCCGACGCCGGTGGGGCCGAGGAAGAGGAACGAACCGTAGGGACGGTTCGGGTCGCTCAAACCCGCGCGTGAGCGGCGGATCGCGTTGGCGACGGCGGTGATGGCTTCGTCTTGCCCGACCACGCGCTCGTGCAGCTTGGTCTCCATCTGCAGCAGCTTGTCGCGCTCGCCCTGCATCAGCTTGGACACCGGGATGCCGGTCGAGCGCGAGACCACCTCGGCGATCTCTTCGGCGCCGACCATCGTGCGCAGCAGTTGCGGCTTGCCGGCGCCTTTCTTGCCGGTTTCCTTGGCCTGCGCTTCCTTCAACCGCTTCTCGAGCTCGGGCAGCTTGCCGTATTGCAGCTCGGCGACCTTGTTGAAGTCACCCTTGCGCGTCGATTCGTCGATCTGGTGGCGGATGCGGTCGATCTCTTCCTTGACCTGCGCGCTGCCTTGCGCGGTCGCCTTCTCGCTCTTCCAGATTTCTTCGAGATCTGCCGCTTCGCGTTCGAGCTTGGTGATCTCTTCTTCGATCAGCCCCATGCGCTTGATCGAGGCCTCGTCCTTTTCCTTGCGCACCGCCTCGCGTTCGATCTTCAACTGGATCAGCCGCCGGTCGAGCCTGTCCATCGCCTCGGGCTTCGAGTCGATCTCGATCTTGATCTTGGCCGCGGCTTCGTCGATCAGGTCGATCGCCTTGTCGGGCAGGAAACGGTCGGTGATGTAGCGGTGGCTGAGTTCGGCCGCAGCAACGATCGCCGGGTCGGTGATCTCGACGCC